>NZ_JAVRBM010000065.1:0-52679 GCF_034531255.1 Nostoc sp. ChiQUE01b
TAGTTCAATATACAACGAATCAATTCCCTCTCTTTCTAAAAGTTCTAATATGGGGTAAAAGTAGCGAGGACACTGTTGGCGAATTTGGGAAACGCTTATGCTGGGGTAATTAATTCAGCGATCAAACGATTGAGAGCTTTTTGAACGGCTTTGTATCCAGTGGCTTGCTTACCTAACTTCAGTTCAAACAAAATGCGATCGCGTTTTGCTTCAAGTGCGTCTAGTTGGGGTAGTAAGGCAGCTGACCTTTGAAAATGCTCCTCATTCGGTGTAATACATGGTTGAAGGGATTCTCTCTCCCATGTATTACTTGGTGATATTGGTGATTCATTCTGTGTAATACTGGGGAAGGTATTGTCTCGAAGCAGCTTGTTATCAGACATCGCTGTTCTCTCATTAATATAATAAATGCATAGGCGTAGCCCGTCGTAGGCGATCGCCTTTTACAATTGGAATATTAATTATATTTACCTTTATGAATTTTCCTCCTCAACTCCAACAAAAGATTGAAAAATGGGCAAACAGTCAGGGAATTTCGACTGAGCAGTTTATTTTGCAAGCTATTGCAGAAAAAATTGACACGTTGAGTCAGCAAGTCACTGAACAACATACTCAACAAAACTCTGAAATGACCAATATACTGCCCCTTAACCAACCAAACATTTATCGAAAAGAAGGGATTTTAGTTGTAGGGGCAGAATTACCAGAAAACTTTGATGTTAATGCTTTTATAGATGAGTTGAGAGAAGAACGCATTCAGGATCAAATAACTTAATGAAAGTCTTGTTTGATACTTCTGTCTTAGTTCCTGCATTCATTGTCAATCACCCGCAACATTCTGTTTGCTTTTCCAAGATTAAACCTGCAAAATCTGGGCAAATTCAAGGGTTTATCTCAACTCACAGTTTAGCTGAAACATATTCTGTCATCACCCGCTTACCCATTCAGCCGCGTATTAGTCCCCAACAAGCTCAAATGATTATTGTAGATATGTCACAGTATTTAGAGGGAGTTCCACTGCTTTTCAATGACTATCAGGCTGCAATCGCTCAAATGGCAACCTTAAATCTTCCAGGTGGCGGTATTTTTGATGCTTTAATTGCTCAAGCTGCTTTAAAAGCAGAGGTAGACGCTTTGTTGACCCTGAATCCAAATCACTTTACTCGTTTGGAAAATGCAATCGCTGACATTGTACAAGTTCCCGATTAAATGCATTACCTGAATTAGCAAGATATAGAAAGGATTTTAGAACAGGATTGATATTGATTAGCGATCGCTTGTATAATTACGTTGCTGGAGCGTTCGTCGAAGACGTTGCCGAAGGCATCGCTTAAACAAATCCTACAAATCATCCATCCTTTTCAGTGTCTATCTCAGAGACATTCAAACCTGTTAACCTCGCTACCTGTTCTACTGTCATCCCAGACTCAAGTAAGTTGCGTGCAGTTTGTAATAACTGCGATTCTGCCTTGTCTGCCCTTTGACGTTCTTGTTCTGCCCTTTGGCGTTCTTGTTCTGCCCTTTGGCGTTCTTGTTCTGTCCTTTGGCTTTCTTGTTCTGCCCTTTGACGTTCCTTTTCTTCAGGAGTTGGCAGCAATTCCCCTGCCAAATTTGCCCAGCGTAACCAAGTAGCATCAATACCTTTATAACTTCCTTGCCACAACTGTAATGCTAACCCTAAAGATTGACTCACTAACTGATTTTGAGCATTGACTGCAATCGGTTGATAAGCTCCTTTTTCAATAGAGAAACCAGTCAAATCATCAGGGTTAAAAGGGTCATACCAGAAATATTCTGGCACACGCATTTGATTTTGATAAATCAGCTTTTTCTCATTTTTGTCTGCTTGGGCTGTGCTGTCAGAAAGCAATTCAATGACTACATCTGGTGTTTTACCTTCTTCCCAAACCACCCAACTGCGACGTTCTCCTTTCGGGACTCCCAACACAGCAAAAAAGTCTGGCCCTTTAAAGTCTTTGTTTCGCACCTGGGCCAGACTGTAGTAAACAAACATATTACCGCCGATAAACCCATCCTCTCGTTCTTCTAACCAAGGTATCAAAGCATCTATCAGCAAATCCATCTGGGCTTTGTGTCGCGGGCTTTCCATCGGAATACCGTCATCATCGGGTAATTCTGTTTGAGTGGGTGGGAGTTGAATATCTGGTGCAGCTAGGGTAGTTTCTGACATAGCTTTTCACCTTATGGGGAGGCGTGGCGGGTATTTTTATATTAAGCGATCGCAGAAATTTCAGTTAATTTGCTTTCGACAGTTTTTTAATTTGTCCAGTAAAGTATGCTTCTTCATGTTTAAGTTGTTGCGCCAGTTTTAACCCTTGTTGAAAAGCTGTTAGTGCTTGAGGAAATTCTTTGCGTTCTAGATACAATTGCCCAATTTGGTCATAAGCTTGCATCATTCCGTAAAAGTTGGCAGCTTGCGCTTGTATCTGCACAAGTATTTCGCTAGCCTGCAAAGCTTCTTCTGTTTGTCCTTGCGAACGATACAGCGCAATTAACTTCTGCAAAGCATCACCAGCACGAACGTACTCCTTTAATTGCCAAGCAGTGGTATAAGCTTCTTGATAATTTTTAAAAGCTTCTAGGAGTAAGTTAGGATCTTTCTTAGCTAGAGATTCATAATCTGAAGCGATCGCTAGCTTTAATTCTGGTATTTCTGTAAGATTATTTTCATTGACATAAATTTCTGCTAGTTTGTTAAGTACATTCAAAGACTGCTGCGGTTGGTCTGTCTGCTCGTAAATATCAGCCAGTTGTTGCAGATATGTTACTTCGTTGACACGATCGCCAAGAGATGTAGCTAAACTCAACAATTCCTCATAGATTGGCGCAGCTTTGCGATAATCAAACCAACTCAAATGCAGTTCTCCAATTGTTTTGAGGGTTTCTAATACCGCTGTCTGATCTTTTTGTTGTCGCACTACTAGCAAAACTTGGTCATAAGCTTCTATAGCCAGTTTAGACGATCGCACATTTTTGTAAGCTTCACCTAGCGATCGCCACAATTCTAGATCGATTGGGGCAGTTTTTTTCTGAGATTGAGCTTGCTTTTGAATTGCTTGCAATCGTTGCGTAATATATTGTACTTCTTGTGCATCGTTTTGCTTCCAAGCGATCGCCCCAACTCGTGATAATGCTTGCACCTCTGCTAATGAACCTAAAAAGCGCCGCAAACGCAATTCTCGGTTCCAAATTTCAAACGCCGCAATCGGTTCCCCTGCTTGCAGTTTCGCCGCCGCTTCTTGATTTAACGCATCCAACGCTGATTCTAACTTTTGCCGTTCTTGGGAAGTTAACGGCTGTTTATTCTTGGGCGATCGTGGTGACAGTGGATCGGGTGTGGTAATCTCTAGAGGGCTGGGAGGAAATTTATCGGGTGGTTTTGGCGGTTTACTCTCTGCCAATGTTAAGGAATTACTAAAGAGTATAGTGGCAGTAGCGATCGCAATTAAGTGTCTGAGCATGGGTACTTTACTTTACCTTGAGTGATTTGCATGAGATAATTAGCGATTATCCCCATCCCCTATTATTGACTAACTATTCTCCAGCTTTACTAGAATTGCCTACCTGAGAGCTATGTGGCTTCAGCACACAGATAAAAGGCAGTGTGCGAATTTTGCCAAAATAAATGCTTAACGAGTTCTAGTTGTTAGGCGCAAGAGATAAGCAGTTTAACTTGTACTGAAGCAGACTAATTTTCTCCAGTTAGAGGATTTATCGTAGATGTAATTTAAAAATTGCGATCGCAGCCAGAATTTTTGAGTCAGGGGAGTGTCAAAATAATCCTAGATAATATTTAAGTAACTAGTCGATCGTTTTGTAATGACTCATTCTACTGATATCACCACCTTAGCCCGCTGGATGGCAGCTGACTTTAGCAATCAAGAACAAGCTTTTGAAAATCCGCCTTTTTATGCTCATATCCGCGTTTGTATCCGTCCCCTTCCCTTAGAGTTGTTCTCAGGGGTAAGTTTGTTTCTGGAACAAGCTTATGATTTTATGCTCAATCAACCCTACCGGATGCGGGTAATGAAGTTAATTCCGGCAGAAAACCACATTGCGATTGAACACTACACGGTTAAAGAAGAACAAAAATTTTACGGCGCATCTCGTGAACCCGAACGCCTCAAAGAGTTGTCTTTTGACCAATTAGAAAAAATGCCAGGTTGCAACATGGTTGTAGAGTGGACAGGAAAAAGCTTTAAAGGCAAAGTTGAACCTGGTAAAGGCTGCATAGTGTTTCGCGATGGCAAAAATACTTATCTGGATAACGAATTTGAGATTGACGCTAAAGAATTTTTCAGCCTCGACCGGGGAAGGGATTTAGACACCGATGAACGTCTCTGGGGTTCTATCGCCGGTCCATTTCACTTTCTCCGTTGGGGTAGTTTTGCCGATGAAGTAAAGGTGTAACAAGTTAGGAGTGAGGAGTTACAACCCAAAACTTTTTTTAATCTGCTAAGAGTAGTTTGTGGTTTGGTCAACTTGTAATCACCACCTTTTAGCGATCGCCTAAAGACTACCAGAAACATCCAGTTAACCCACTAGGTCTACCTCAGAATCCTATGCTATCATGGTTTAGCTAGCGTCCTATAGCTACTAAATGCCTACTAAGACATCTGCTTAGAAACATTAAAGTAGTTCAGGGAATCTTGCTGTGGCGGCATAGCCAAGTGGTAAGGCAGAGGTCTGCAAAACCTTCACCCCCGGTTCAAATCCGGGTGCCGCCTTCTGTTGTTGTCCAGTTGGGACTGCAACCGCTTCATTAACGCCAGCCACGATTTATAAGTGTAATTCACTAATGCGATCGCACTGGCATAAAACCGAGAAGGTTGACCACTATAGCGCGAGTCAGTTTTGAGTGTCAGACTTAGTTGCTTGACGATATCAGCAGGGATTTTAGCTTTTTGTCGCCAATTTTCCAGGTCTGGGTGATGACCTAATTGTTCCAGTAACTCGTTAATCAGAGGCGTGTTTTGCTCTGCCATTAACTTCCATAAATATTGGCGGGTAGATGCACTAGTAACCAAACGGCACTGAATTGTGATTTGGCTCATGGCCTTTTAAAACATATATGTTTAATAATAACATTTTTGTCTTATAAATAGCCATGTGTAAAATTATTTCATGCAAGAGACATTTTTTACGAGCAAACAAGCAGCTGAAATAACAGGCTGTACCCTGCGTCAGCTTCAGTACTGGCGAGAGAAGGGGGTAATTGTTCCTGTTATCAGTGAAACGGGAACTGGACGTAGTATTTATTACTCAAAAGCCAATTTGGTGGAATTGGCTGTGATGGTATATTTTTTGTCTGCTGGGTTGAGTTTTGATCTGGCTGGTGAAATGGTCAAAACCTTGAAAGACAAAGAGCCGGAGTTATTTAAATCTGGCCAGGCAAAGCGTTTTATGCTGTTGGGAGCAGTAGGAGAAAAAGCTGTCAAGGGAGGAACAGGGCTGATGCTTTCCCTTGTGGAGTTTGACCGAGATAAAGCGATCGCTTCTGTAGTGGAAGGTAAGCCTGTGATTCCCCTTTGGTTAGATGTGATTCATCAGCAGTTGACTATTAAATTGGCTGATTAAAACTGAAGTCGCAAGATATTATGTTGTATGTTATGTGCATCGCTTGCGTCTAATGAAATTGTGTTTGCATTCAATAAGGATTTTGTCAACTCCAGTTAAATATTGTTGCATCGATATTAATACTAATGTACTGTTGAATAATGTCAATCAATTCATAACAATCTGATTGTTGAAATGTAGAATCTTACTTTAATGCAGCTTAAAACACGGAATGTCACAATCTGGACTACTTGAACTAGCACATGAAAAGCTTCACTGGCCAACTCCACAACAAATTTTGGAGCCATCTGGTGCTGGGCCTAGTTTTTATGCACGAATCGCCAGAGAAAAATTAGGCAGAACTATTAGTAAGCTTTCAGATAGTCATGGTGTGCAAATAGGAGTACTGGCTGCAAACCCTGAAGGTGACTCCACAGAAACACCTATTGCTCTAGTGTGCGATTTTCAACAACAAGTATCAGAAGACACATTGAGAATAACTTATAGACTTGCTTGGAGTTTTTCTCGTACACCATCATTAATTACAACAGAACCTAACCGTTTAAGAATTTGGACGTGCTACGAAGAACCACCAACAGCAGAAGCTAATATAAATCCAGTAATTGAAGTTTCTAGACAGGAACTCGAATTATTTAATCAGCCTTCTGTTTCACAACAAGCTGCTGAAACTCTATGTCTACACTGGGCTGATTTGGTATCAGGTCAATTCTTCCAAGAACATAGCCAGCGATTTCAACGAAGTCAGGCCGCTGATCAGATGCTATTGAGCAACCTGAAAAGTGTTCGGCAAAAACTTCAACAAAATGAACTTGATGATGACACAATTCATGATTTATTAGCGAGAATTATTTTTATTCAATTTCTTTTTGACCGTCAAGATTCTGAAGGAAACCCTACTCTAAATACAAATTTACTGGCTCATTTACATCGAATTGGGGAATTATCGACTAGATACTCTCATTTAGCTGACATATTAAGAAATCATACAGATACTTATCAATTTTTCCGTTGGCTCAACGGCAAGTTCAATGGTGATTTGTTCCCAGGTAAAGGTGCTACCGAAGAAGAACGTGAAGCTGAATGGCAAACAGAAGAACAAAAAGTTAAACAACCTCATCTAAATATACTTGCTCATTTTGTTTGTGGTGATCTAGACATTGAAACTGGACAAATGAGTTTATGGCCATACTATCACTTTGACGTTATACCTTTAGACTTTATTAGCAGTATATATGAAGAATTTGTCAGTAAAGAATCTGGTACAGGAATTCATTACACACCAGAACACATAGTTGATTTTGTACTAGATGGTGTTTTACCTTGGGATAGTCAAGAATGGGATATTAAAATCCTTGACCCTGCTTGTGGTTCAGGAATTTTTCTGGTTAAAGCATTTGGGCGGTTAATTTATAGATGGGAACAAGCTCATTCTAATAAAACAATTCAGCCAAATGATTTAAAGTCGTTACTAGAAAATAATTTATTTGGTGTTGATGTAGATACTCAAGCAGTAAGAGTAGCTTCCTTCAGCCTCTATTTAACTATGCTTGATAAAGTTAAACCCCAAGACTATTGGGAGAATGAGTTTTGCTTTCCCAGATTGCGTGAACGTCAATTAGTAGCTGCTGATTTTTTTCAAGAAGACAAAAAAGGATTTAATTCTATTCAAGATGCCAATAAATATGATTTAGTTGTTGGCAATGCACCGTGGGGAAAAAATACTGTTACTCCAGCAGCTAAATCTTGGGCTGGAGATGAATGGAAGATAACTTACGGTAATATTGGCCCACTTTTTCTGCCAAAAGCCGCTGTTTTAACCAAGCCAGGTGGACAAGTAGCAATGATGCAGCCTGCACTTGCGTTAATTTTTAATCAGGTTAGTACGGCTCAAGAATTCCGAGCAAAGCTTTTTTCAAAGTTCAAAATTGAAGAGATATTTAATTTATCTGCATTGCGTTTTGGACTGTTCAAAGATGCTATTTCTCCAGCTTGTATTATCACAATGTCAGTAACACCTCCTGACGGTGAACCTGTTACATACATTTGTCCCAAGCCAGTAATGACTAATGAGGATGACTATCATATAATTATTGAGCCACATGATATTAATCACATCAAACCACAAGAAGCAATAACAGATCCTTTAGTTTGGATAGCATTAATCTGGGGAGGTAGACGCGATCTATCCTTGGCAAGAAGATTAAATCAGAAATTGACTATTCAAAAACTTAAAAATCAAGGCATTGCTAAAACACGTCAAGGGGTCACGAAAGGTGATAGAAAAAAATTACAAAACAATTTAATAAATAAACGAATTCTGAAATCATCCAAATTCCTTGATAAAAGTTTTCTCTACCTAAACGCTGAACAACTTCCTATAAATGATGATCCATATATTGACTCCGGTACAGGTTTAAGTAGCCTAGCTGCATTTCAACTGCCGCAAATGATTTTAAAGTTAAGTTGGCAAAAAAAGAGCGGCAGATTCCGTTCAGTAATAATTGAAGCTGATAATACAAATCAAGGAATTATCTGCTCTGAAAGTTATGTGAGTATTAATACTAGTGAAGAGTATATTTCACAATTAAATGCTGCTTGTTTAGCATACAACAGTAAGTTAGCCGTCTACTATCTACTACTTTCTAGCGGTCGTTTTGCTTCTTATATTCCAGAAGTCAATGTAGATGATTTACTGCGTGTGCCAATACCTGAATTATCAGTAGGAGAATTGCAGAATATAAAAACGATTGATGACGTAGATGAACGCATACGTCAAGCTTTTGAATTCAAAGATAGTGAATGGGTGCTAATTAATGATCTATTTAATTACACCCTACCAGATTTTAAAGGAGATAGTGCTTCCCCAGGACGCAAAAGAACTCACCGTAGAGATAATGGTCATTTAGAAAATAATACTGAACCAGAACTGACAATGTATTGCGAGTATTTCTTGCGGGTGCTGAAAGCAGGATTTGGACAAGATAAACAAATTTGCGCCACTATATTTCAGGAGCAAACTAACGCTAAGCTTCCTGTCCGCTTAGTTGCAATTTATCTCAACAGATCCGACTATCAAAGCGTTCATATTGAGTCTATTGACTCCCATGATTTACTAGAACTATTGGAAAAATTAAATGATTTGTCTTTGCAAAAAGGGCATACAGAAGATGGTGGTATATTTTATCAACGTGTTGCCAGGATTTATGATTCCGTTCAATTGAATGGGTTAAAAATTCCAACTATTTATTTGATAAAACCCGACAAAATTCGTTACTGGACTCGCTCTATGGCTTTAAGAGATGCTGATGAAGTAGCCACAGATATCATGATGTGGCAGACATCATTTGATAAGGAATCAGCAGTTATAGAGGAGTCATATAGTGGGTAGAAGAGGTAAAACAATTCCAGAATTGCGCTGGAAAGATACACCGGATTTTGTTGAAGTAGCAAAAGTTTGGAATAATGATGCAATAAGAATTCTGGTAAAACTTGTTTGGGAAGGATATGATTTGTTGGTTGCCGAGATTCTATCACAAATTAATTGTGATGAAGCAGAGGAGCAGATTGAAAGGAGCCTAACTCAATCTCTTGAGCGCAGAATTCGCAGAAATATGACGGGAGATGAGCCATTTGATGTTCAACATGAAGCTTATGAATGGGAAAGTAGTCAATCAGCACAAGCACAACCACCACAATATGATATTGCCTTTTATTTAATATCGAATGAGAGGGTTATCTGGCCTTTAGAAGCTAAGGTATTGAAAACAGATGGGGCGGTAGGTGAATATATAAAAGAGATAAATGAAAACTTTGTAACTTGCCGATATGCACCCTTTTCTAGTCAAGGAGGAATGCTAGGTTATCTTTTTTATGGTGATTCAAACAAAGCTTTTACCAATATTGCAACCAAAGTACCATGCACATTAAGCGATCATCCAGATTTTCCAAACCGTGACCACAAAACCTCCGATCACCAGCGGGTAGTTCCATCAGGAAAATCATATCCTGCTGAATTTCGTTGTCACCATTTACTATTAAAAATAATTACTTCTTTAGTTCCTACTAATACAGCTTCAGTATAAATCCAAAACTCGCAATTACTTAATTA
This sequence comes from Nostoc sp. ChiQUE01b, assembly GCF_034531255.1. NCBI lineage: Bacteria > Bacillati > Cyanobacteriota > Cyanophyceae > Nostocales > Nostocaceae > Nostoc > Nostoc sp. ChiQUE01b. The sequence continues at coordinate 9,707 of NZ_JAVRBM010000065.1, forward strand.
TTTATATTAAATTAGTTAAGTTTAGGTTGTAAAGTAATTGCAAAATAGCTTTATCTCAATTGGTAGATATATCCTCAGCATTACTAAATATCTATTCTTTTAATATTTCTATAGGCTTCTCATACTCTATCATTTCCGTAAATGTTATAAAACACCTCTGACACCAACCATCTACCCACAAAGCCGGAACCTTAAACCTCGCTCCACAATTAGGACACTCCGACAATAACCTTAACTGATGACGCTTACACCCCTGCGTTACCATCAACTGCTAGCAAAAACTTTTAATTGGGATGAGTGGATCGATTTAGATAAGGTGATCCCCAATAGAGTAGAACATCTAAGCGAGAAATGCGGTCAAATGGTAGAGATAATTCGTCTGCAACGGCATCTGCCAAATTAACTAAAACCCCATATTAAGCAGTGCAAACTTAACAGCCTTCCGCCTTCTTCCCGCCCGCACTAGAGCGATCCAGCGGCTTCAGTTCCCCGCCCCAATGCAGGTACAAAATACCTTTACTCTTCATTTCCCAAGCCTTCAAGAATTCCAAGAATTCGTCGGTTCTCGGTTTGTAGCCCTCGAATATCGCTTTGCATTTCGCGGATTTCGCTTTGCATTTCTCTCATGTCAGTACGAATCTCATGCATTTCTGTCACCAAAACCATAAAGTTTTCTTGGTGCTGGTTGGCAATGCCAATGAGGGAATCAACTGAGCTAGTTAATTCGCCTACTGTCTGCTGTAATTGACCTACTGCCTGTCGCAACTCAGCATTAACCACCACTTGATTATCAAGCTGCTGTGACACTCGCTCTAATGTCGCTTCTATCCGGTCTAATCTGTCTGGTTGGTTTTGGGTCATTCGGTTTGTTGCTGTTGAAGATTGACTTTTGAAGAGAGAATTTCCTCAAGCTCCTCAACCGTTACAGGTTGTGCGTTTGTTTTAATTCTGTCTGACAACTCGTAAAAAGCTTCGTGGTTAAGCATCAAATTTCACCCCTAGATCGACACCGAGTACTTGCTCAATCTTTCTAAGAGTATCTTCAGGCAAGGTATCTCTCATTCGTTCTGCCTCTATGTCATGCCAGTAAGAGCGGCTGATTTCGGCCTCTGCTGCCAAAACCTCGACTGAGCGCGACAAATAGCTTTTTAAGCATAGTTTTTGATTGATTGATAGCTCAATTGTCAGAGGCGATCGCCTTTAAATTCATTATGGCTCGAATATAGTCGTCAATCACGATTTCCAACCTTCTGACTTGAAAGTGCTGAGTGCTGAGTGCTGAGTACTGAGTAAAAATACTAGTTCTTAGCCCCCAGCAAGAACTGCCTATTTTCATGCTTGGTGATGTACGAAGTTCATGGGGACTGCCTCCTGTCTCCTTCTAGTCTCCAGTGCCATGTCCTGAACTTTGAGTTTTAGCTTCTGATGGATCAGGCTGAGGTTTTTGATACTTACCTGGATACTTGTGCTGGAAATAAGCTTCTAGTACTTGTAAAACCATCGGGCCGCAAATAGTACCGCCATGTTCGCCAGTATTTTCCCCAAAGGCCACAACCACAATTTCAGGCTTATTACTGGGCGCATAAGCACCAAACCATGTATGATTTGGGCGACCAACACCAGCTTCAGCTGTGCCACTCTTCCCGGACGCTGGGGCAATTGTCGGCATGTCTAAGCGCTTACCAGTGCCTTCACTCACCACCTTCTGCAGTCCGTCGCGGAGAACTTTGATAGTTGTCGGCTTCATATTTAGGGATTCTCGCCAACTTTTTGCTTCTTCGTTGTCTTTAAGCAAATGTGGCTGAACTCGATACCCGCCATTAGCAGGGACAGAAAACATAATCGCCGCTTGCAGAGGTGTAACTTGCAAAGCGCCTTGACCAATTGACATATTAATGGTGTCGCCAACAGTCCAAGGTATTTTCCAAGCTTTCTGCTTCCATGTTTCATCTGGAACCAAGCCTATTGATTCTTCATCACGAAATTCAATACCAGTTCTTTGACCAAACCCATATTTGCGACTCCATTTGATTAAAGTTGGGCCGCCAACTTTTCTGCCAACTTGATAGAAGAAAGTATCGCTACTCATAGCCATCGCTCTGGGAAATCCCAATGGCCCAAATCCGGCGTGGTTCCACTCACCAAATGTCACCCCACCCACGGTAAGAGAACCAAAGGTTTGTAGTATTGTATCAGGAGAAAATTCACCTGATTCGAGTCCAGCTGTTGTAGTGACAATTTTGAAAGTACTGGCGGGCGGAAAGGCACTCAGGGCACGATTGACCAAGGGATGATCTTTACCTTGGACGCTTTCCCAATCTTTTTGAGAGAGTTTTTGTTTGGAAAAGATATTTGGGTCAAAGGTGGGGTAAGATACCAACGCTAAAACAGCACCATTATTCGGATCGAGTGCTGCGATCGCACCTCGATGATTTCCCAAAGCTTTTTCGGCTGCCTTTTGCACATCCAAATCTATGGTTAGGTGCAAATCATTACCAGCTTTTGCCTGTTTCTCTCCGATAACCCGGATTGGTCTACCCGCACCATCCACTTCCACTTGCTGACCGCCCCATTCGCCCCGTAGAGCTTTCTCATAAGCTTTTTCCACGCCCATCTGACCGATTACATCTCCCAGTCGATAGCCTAACTCCTTCTTGCCCTTTAACTGGTCAGCCGTCAACTCTCGCGTATAACCTAGTACGTGCGCTAATTGCTTACCGTGGGGATAATAACGTACAGAATCTGTATTGATTTCCACTTCTGGAAGTTCATTTTTATACTCCTTTAATGCTGTGATTTCTGCTTCATTTAAATCGCGAGCAACCCGGATGAGTGAAGAAGAATTAGCACCTGCTTGTTCTAATTTCTTTTCCATCTCATCTTGGGGAATATTGAGAATTTGCGCCAGACGCGGGCCGACTACAGACCATGAAGGCTTAGTATGTGCCATTGGCCACAAATATACTGAGCTAGGATAGCGAGTACTGGCTAAAAGTTTGCCATTCCGGTCAAAAATATTGCCCCGTTCTGGTTGTTTGGGAATCATCCGAATTCGGTTTGCTTCGGCTCTTTCTCGGAGTTTTGGCCCTTCAACTATTTGCAAGTAGGCCAAACGAGCCTCAATCCCAGTGGTCATTAATAGGGTAAATACGATTAAAAATATTGATTGGAAACCACGGCCAACTGTACGTGTATCTTTTTTGCTGCCAAGTGATGGGAATAAAGACATAAGTATTAATTCAAAATTCAAAATTCAAAATGAATAAACGCAATTCCAGCCAGCCTTTTCGCAATTGCTAATATGCAATTTTAAGGCATGTTAACTTAATCACAGAATCTCTAACTAGTGAAGTTAGTATATAAATTTACTTTAATCTCCTTGTCAATACTGGGTATGAAAGAATCGGGCGAGTATATTCTTGAACAATTGTTTTTGGCGGATACAATAAACCAAAGTGTCAAATATAGTCTGCCCAAAAGACTAGAGCAATTGACAAAATAACGTAAGATCACGGTATTCTACTGAGGATTATGGCTCAAATTGTCATGCAAAATCAGAGGGGGATAACAAGTTTTCAGCCACTTGATGTTGAACTGCGTAACGTCTTCAAGTTTTTTAACCAAGAACCAGCAGTAAATGGAATTGATTTGGATGTCAGACAAGGAGAATTTTTTAGTATTTTAGGCCCCTCCGGTTGTGGTAAAACAACAACACTACGCTTAATTGCTGGGTTTGAAATTGCTGACGCTGGTAAGGTGTTTATTCAGGGTCAGTCCATGACTAATGTGCCCCCTTACCGCCGACCCGTCAATACTGTATTTCAAAGTTACGCTCTATTTAACCACCTGAATGTCTGGAATAACATCGCTTTTGGACTGCGGTTAAAAAAAATACCCAAATCGAAAATTGAAGCTAGAGTCGAACAAGCTTTAAAACTCGTGAAAATGGAAAGTTTGCGATCGCGCTTTCCCAATCAACTTTCTGGTGGTCAACAGCAGCGAGTAGCTTTAGCAAGGGCTTTAGTCAACCATCCCACTGTCGTCCTCCTGGATGAACCTTTAGGAGCGTTAGATTTAAAACTACGTAAAGAAATGCAGGTTGAGTTATCAAATTTACACAAAGACTTGGGGTTAACCTTTGTGATGGTGACACACGACCAAGAAGAAGCATTGTCTTTGAGCGATCGCATTGCCGTGATGAATCAAGGCAAAATTGAACAAGTTGGCACTCCCAGCCAAATTTACGAACGTCCCTGTACATCCTTTGTTGCTGATTTTATTGGTGATACTAATTTATTCAGTGGTGAAATCGTCGCGGTAGACTCCTCTAATATTAAAATTTCCACAAAAATGGGACTCTCAATTGTTATTAGCCGCGCTGAAGATACACCAACTGAATTATCACAAGCTGTAGTAGTGAGTGTGCGTCCAGAAAAAATACAGCTTTCGCTTTATCCACCTAATTTGCCAGCTAACTGCTTTGAAGGACGGCTTGTCAACGTGATGTATTTGGGCACACACGTTAATTATGTTATGGAATTAACAAATGGCATTAGTATTAATGTGTTGCAACCTAATACTTTTGGCACTTTACCAGACCGCGACACGCCTATTTACGCCTGGTGGCCAGAAACTGATTGTTTAGCTATTAGTCAATAGTTAAGCACTCTTCATTGTCGCACTGGAATTGCAATCACAAATTCTGTACCTTTTCCTGGAGAGGAGTTGCAGTATATTGAACCCCCGTGTTTTTCCACAACAATTTGACGGGCGATCGCTAATCCTAAACCCGTTCCTTTGCCCACAGATTTTGTCGTAAACAAGTGGTCAAATATCTTTTGCTTGACTGCTTCATTCATGCCATTAGCATTATCGGCAATCGTTATTTTCACCTGATTATCTTTCAATGAGGTTTGAATTCTAATTTTGTGAGGATTTTCTTGGATTTCTGCAAAATTCCGTCCAGTATTCGACTCATCCAAGGCATCAATGGCATTAGCTAGAATATTCATAAATACCTGGTTTAATTGTCCGGGAAAACATTCAACCTGGGGCAAACTGCCATAATCTGTTATTACTTCAATTGCTGGACGTTGCTCATTGGCTTTCAGGCGATGTTTGAGGATTAAAATTGTACTTTCAATCCCTTCATGAATTTTAAATGGCACTTTGTAATCTTTATCAGCACGGGAGAAAGTTCTTAAACTAGTGCTAATATTTTTGAGGCGATCGCACGCCATCACCATTGAATCTATGACCTTGGGTAAATCTTCTAAGCTATAATCTAAGTCAATTTCTTCTGCATGGTCAATAATTTCAGCACCCGGACTAGGTAAACTTTCTTGATAAAGTTTCAAGTGTTGCACAACATCAGCAATAGTAGGTTTAGCTTGTTTGAGACTCGCAGCAATAAAGCCCAAAGGATTATTCATTTCATGGGCTACCCCAGCAACTAAATTACCCAATGCAGACATTTTCTCACTTTGAACAATTTGTAATTGGGCTTGTTGTAAATCTTCTAAGGCTGTTCCGAGTGCTTGAGATTTTTCTGTAACTGCTGATTCAGCTTGTTTGCGATCGCTAATATTAATAGTTGTTACAACTATGCGATAAACTTTGCCCGTCTCATCTTTTAATGGACTGAGTGTGGTCAACCACCAAGTTTTCTGGTCATGAAATGTTAGACATTCTTCATAGGTGATGGGTATTCCGCTTTGGACACAACGCAGATAATTTTGAGATACCACTGCACCTTCATCACCATGCAATTGTTGGGGAGTTTTACCCAGCACTTGAGAAGCAGGTATACCAACTGCTAACTCGCACGATTTACTCCATCCTGTGTACTCAAACTTACCATTATCTCGGACATCAATCACACAGATTAGACAGCCAACACCTTCGTAAATACAGTTGAGGAACTTTTCTCGCTCCTGGAGATGATTATATAACTGGGCATTTTCCAAAGAAATTGCGGCTTGAGTGCAGAGGAAATTTATAATAGAAAGGCGATCGCTAGTAAATACCCCTTGAGTCAGTTGATTTTCTAGGTAAAGAATCCCTACTAAACGCCCTTGATTAATAATCGGGGTAGATAATACACTCTGAGGTTGTGAGGAGTGCATATATTCCCCAATCAACCCAATAATATCTGTTTTGCAATTGTCTATAACAACTGTTTGTTGAGTATTTTTAACGTAATTAATAATTTTTACAGGAATATCTTGACAATTTTCGATTGATTTTGGTTCAAGAATGGTTTGTATTTGGTCATGATTGATAAAGGTAATTGCCCTAACTTGCCAAGTATCATCTTGGGGAAGAATTAGTACAGCTTTTTTCGCACCAGAGTTTTCTAGAATAATTTGGCTGAAGCTGGCAATGAGTTGATCTAATTCTAGAGTACTGGAGATAGCTTGAGCAGCTTTGAGGACAGAGGTAAAATCTAGTGCATCGGAAATACTGGTGCTGCCAGTGCTAGAAGTGCGAGTAGATGAAGAAGTGCTACGAAAGCTAATAGTTTCGTCGTGTTTGAGGTTGATTCGTTGCTGTTGCAGAATGGATTGAAGTAGTTGGGGATAGCGTTTTTCTAAATCTTCTATTTTGGCTTTTGCGCCCCAGCGAGCGTAGCAGTAGTATGCTTCTTGCATATATGCTTGGGCAACTTTTTCTTTACCCCAATCGAGATAAAATTTGGCTACTAGTTCATTGCCAAGTGCTTCTTCTTGGATGTAGCCGTTGGCTTTAGCTAGAGTTATGGCGCGATCGTAATTTTCAAGTGCTTCTGCTTTATTGCCCAAAACTCTTTGTTTCTCAGCCTCAACTAAATGCCATTTATGCAGATGATTTGTGGGAGCATTTTGTGCCCATTGGTGCAGAGTGGTTTGATGAATTTCTACCTGGGCGAGAATTACGGAAAGTTCAATTTCTGGCAGGGTGGAAAATCGGGCTAGGTATGTCAGGGCTGCATAGAAATGGGAAATCGGAATAAATATCAATCCTGATACCGCGAGTAAGTACTTCTCCCCTTCGTCAATGTAAGCGATCGCAGCTTTGTAATCACCGAAAGCATAGGCAAGCAACAGTTTGTAGATATACAACTCAGCCATCACCGTCAGTTCATTCGCCTGACGATGCTTGGGAATCATCACCGTTTCATCGTAAATCGTGCCGCTCAAACAATCAGGCTGAATTCGGGTTTCCCTGAAATTCTGTGCCGCCTGCCGCATAATACTTACATAAGTCTGGGCAGAATGTTGCTTTGCCTGAGTTAAGGCGGCGTTGTAACTTGTTATATCTAATTCCAAATTGCTAAGTTCAAAGCCACTCCAAAAGACCGCATAGCTATAACAACATACGTTATAGCCAGCGTGTAAAAAATCGCCAGTTTCCATACCAGAGGTAAAACCAGCTTTCAGCAACGGTATCGTTGCCGAAAGAGCTTCTTGGTGATGCTGAATAAAGCCACCAAATAACATGGAAATTGTGGATTTAAATTCCCGCGCATTAAACCGATCTAGCAAATTCAATGCCAATTGCCCAAAACCATAGCCCGTTTCGACTTCTCCCAAAAATGCACACAGCACCATTCCGTGCAGCCCATACCCCGCAGTGGAGGCGGGCGTATTCCCAAACTGAAGCGATAGAGTCACCATTGTGGAGCTAATTAGGGGCAATAAACCGGGCATTCCTTGAAAAACGGGTGCAAACAACATTCCTAACAGTTGCATGGCTGCCTGTGCTTGGGGATCGGTCATCACTGGCAGGTCAGCTAGTTCCTCAATTCGTTTGTCTGCGAGTTGACTAGCAAGGGCTTGTAAAGCTCTACCAATCTCAGCATTGTTTGGCTCGATGGGTAGCTCAACTCCCAATTGTTTTAAGGCATCTCTGCCAACTGCGATCGCTTCTAATAGTCTGCTTTCGGCTGTCTGGGCAGCAATTTGAATTTCATAAATTTTAACTTTGTCTAAAATCGTCTGGGCTGATTGCAACACCTGTAACGCTATCTGTTCCATGCCTTCAAAGTCAGCATTTAAGTAGGCGGCTTCGGTGGCAGCAACATAGAAACTCAAGGTCAATTCATATTGATCTTGCCAGCAATTGACTGTGAGTAACTCAATCCCAGTTTGTAAATAGGCTCTAGCCGCAGCATAAGCAGTAGAATTTTTAGCTTTATTTCCTGCTGCTAAGTTAAGTCTAGCCAAGGCTTCTCGCTCATGTGATTGAGCAATTAACTCAATTCCTAAATTCAAATGCCCGATAATATCAAACAGTTTTTCTTCTTGTTCTATTTGAGAGGAATTTTGCAGAAGTAATTGACCAATTTTGAGATGAGTTGCTTGTTTTTGGTTATCAGGAATTAGAGAATAGGCAGCTTGCTGCACTCTGTCATGTAAAAATTTATAAGAAACTGTCATTTGTCCTTGGTCTTTGGTCATTTGTTCACTCTTTTCTAATGAAAAATGACCAATTATTAATGACGAATCTTGATAAAATTTATAAACATCACTAATTGGTAAAATTAACCCTTCTTGTAAAGTTTTCCATAAACTAGCAGCCGTTTCAATTTCTGATGATTCCGAAACGATCGCCAAAGTTGCTAAATCAAATTGATTACCAATGCAAGCGGCTAACTGCAACACATTTTGAGTTGATTGAGGTAGTCTTCGTAATTGAAATACCATGAACTTAACAACATCATCTGTAACCGCTTGCTGATTTATTTGGGTGATATCACATTGCCAATACCCTGACTCTAAGTTAAATTCAATTAATCCATCTTGGTGTAATGCCTTGAGAAACTGTATAGCAAAAAACGGATTACCTTGAGTTTTCTGAAATACCAATTGAGAAACAGGTAATGCCGAATCTTTTGTACATTTAAGTGTCTCAGCAACTAATTGATTCACTTGCCATTGACTCAGAGGCGCTAAAGTAATCGTATTAATTGTGGCTGCTGTTTTTTGAATATCGTTCAGAGTCAACATTAATGGATGTGCTGGGTTTACTTCGTTATCACGATAAGCACCAATTAAAAAAAGATGTTTTGTGTCAGCCATTAATAACTGTATTAACATCAATGATGCTGAATCTGCCCATTGCAAATCATCTAAAAACATTACTAATGGATGTTTTTCACTAGTAAAGACTTGGGTAAATTTCTGAAATAATAAATTAAATCGGTTTTGGGCGGCAGTTCCTGATAATTCTGTAGCAGGTGGTTGTTGACCAATAATTCTTTCTAATTCGGGAATGACTTCAATAATTACCTGTCCATTATCACCTACAGCCGCTAAAATCTTGGTTTTAAATTGCTGAATTTGAGCATCGCTTTCTGTTAATAATTGCCCCATTAAATCCCGGAAGGCTTGCACAAATGCTGAAAAGGGAATATTTCGTTGAAATTGGTCATATTTCCCTTTGATAAAATAACCGCGTTTTTTGACGATTGGTTTATGAACTTCGTTAACTACAACGGTTTTACCAATACCCGAAAAACCAGCTACCAGCATCATTTCTGTCGCACCTGTACTAACGCGCTCAAATGCTTGCAGTAGAGTTGATACTTCTGTTTCTCGTCCATAGAGTTTATCAGGGATAATAAAGCGATCGCACAGATCCCGTTGAGCAATTGGGAAACACTTAATTTCACCAGTTTCTTGGAGTTGAGATAAACAAGTTTCTAAATCAAATTTCAGTCCTAATGCACTTTGATAGCGGTCTTCAGCATTTTTTGCCATCAATTTCATGACAATATCTGACAACACTTGCGGAATCTCTTCACTTTTGGACGCCAGTTGCTTCTTTAAGGGGAGACGCGCAAGGGACAAATCGGCAGAGCCGGACGCCAGTCGCTCATGGGGGAAACCCCCAAGACCGCGCTGGCTCCCCAACACACTGGCTCCTTTTAACTTTTGACTTTTAACTTCCTGAAGGGATGGTGGAAGTTTTGCTAGATGACAATGTACCAACTCCATCGGGTCGTTTGAATGGAACGGTAACTCACCCGTAAGTAGTTCGTAAAAAGTGACACCTAAAGAATAGAAATCAGTCCGGTAGTCAATCCCCCGATTCATTCTTCCTGTTTGTTCGGGAGAAATATAACCAAGTGTCCCTTCCAAGACATTGGGATTCATCAGTGTTTGAGTTTCCCGTGGTAATAGGGATGCAATACTAAAGTCAATTAATTTAACTTGTTTGGTTTCGGGATTAATGAGAATATTGGCGGGTTTGATATCTTTATGAATAATCCGATCGCGATACAATATGTCTAAGGTATTGCACAGTGCGATCGCTATCTGTAAAAACTCCATCAAAGATTCCAGGTTTCCCCTGACTCTCCATTCTTTCAAAGAAATCCCGCCAAAGTCTTCCATTACCAACGCATAGCCATTTTGGTAGGCTTGGAGGCTGTAGGTTTGGATGATTAGAGGTGAGTTAAGATTTTTGGCAATGGTGTACTGATTACGAAACTGCACCAATTCGCTGAAACTCGGATAAGAATTTTTCAGCAGTTTAATCACCACAGGTAATGAGTCAGTCTCTCGATATCCTCGATAAACTACAGTTCTAGAACCATTGTAGAGTTCTTCGCTTACTTTATATCCGGGAATATTGACTCTCGTGCTAACCATACTGCTAAATCTTTAAGACTTCCAGATATAGTGTTCCCAGATAGATAGTGAAGTTGTTTATAAACAAAAGCAAAAAATTTGGTCATTGGTCATTGGTCATTAGTCATTGGTCATTGGTACTAAGCCCAGATTTATCAGAAGTGAGAAATCCGAGTTATCCTTGATATTCATTAATTATTTCTTTGCTCTAAATTTTTGTAAAAGTGAATAAATGCTGCTGACAATCACAACAACACACTCCCCAGCAACGGAGTTAGGCTATTTGTTGCATAAACACCCAGACCGTTGTCAGTCTTTTGCCCTTAGTTTTGGAAAGGCATACATTTTCTACCCAGAAGCTAGTATAGAGCGATGTACAGCCGCATTGTTGTTGGATGTCGATCCTGTAAAGTTGGTGCGGGGACGCGGTGCAAGGCTAGAACAATATGTCAGCGATCGCCCTTATGTTGCTTCTTCTTTTTTGAGTGTAGCGATCGCTCAGGTGTTTAGCACGGCTTTAGGAGGTCGCTGCAAAGATTTACCAGAATTAGCACAAACTCCTATTCCTTTGGTAGCAAAACTGTCAGTTTTACCTTGTCGCGGTGGTGAAGAGTTTCTGCGGCAATTGTTTGAGCCGTTGGGTTATAGTGTCAGTGCCGCAGGTCATACTTTAGATGAGAAATTCCCCGATTGGGGACAGAGCAAATACTTTAGCGTCGAACTTCAGCACACTTTACCTTTGAGTGATTTGTTAAGTCATCTCTACGTCCTAATTCCGGTGTTGGATGACGATAAGCATTACTGGGTAGGCGATGAAGAAATCGAAAAGTTACTACGGCATGGTGAAGGCTGGTTAACTACCCATCCAGCGCGAGAACAAATTACCAGACGTTACCTGAAGCGACAGCAACGTTTAACTCGTCTAGCCTTAGCTCAACTAGTAGAATCAGACAATACCGATCTCGATAGCGTTGAAGAAAGTCATGCCAAAGAAGAAGCGGCGGTAGAAAAGCCGATTAGTCTGAATCAGCAGCGCTTGGATGCGGTGATTGCGGCTCTAAAACAAAGCAATGCAAAGCGGGTGATTGATTTAGGCTGTGGTCAAGGCAATCTGCTGAAAATACTTCTCAAAGACGGCTTTTTTGCCCAAATTACAGGTGTTGATGTTTCCTACAGGGCGCTAGAAGTTGCCCAAGAAAGATTAGACCGTCTGCACCTGCCGCGCAACCAGTGGGAACGCGTACAACTGATCCAAGGCGCACTCACTTACCAGGATAAACGCTTTAGTGGTTACGATGCTGCCACGGTGATCGAGGTGATTGAGCATCTTGATTTGCCGCGACTGAAAGCATTTGAGCGAGTTTTGTTCGAGTTTGCCCAACCCAAAATGGTGGTGGTGACAACGCCCAATATTGAATACAATATCAAATTTGAGAACCTCCCGGCGGGAAAACTGCGACATCAAGACCACCGCTTTGAATGGACGCGATCGCAGTTTCAAAATTGGGCAAACCAAGTAGCAGCAGGCTTTGGCTACACTGTAGAATTTCAACCTATAGGGACGGAAGATCCAGAAGTCGGTTCACCCACACAAATGGCGGTGTTTAGCCATAACTCTTAATTTCATCAATCATGGAAGCAATTATTTTTGTAGGAATCCAGGGAGCAGGTAAGTCTACTTTTTATCGCGATCGCTTCTTTAATACTCACATCCGCATTAATCTTGATATGCTCAAAACCCGTCATCGAGAGCAAATTTTTCTTCAAGCTTGTTTAGAAACTAAACAGCGCTTCGTTGTGGACAATACTAACCCAACTGTGGAGGAAAGAAAACGCTATATTACTCCAGCTAAAGCGAAAGGTTTCCGGGTTGTGGGTTACTACTTTCAATCTCAACTGGAAGACTGCAAGCAACGAAATAGCCAGAGACCTCCTGAAGAAATCGTGCCTTTGGTTGGACTGTTAGCAACGTATAAAAAGCTGGATTTACCGAGTTGGAGCGAAGAATTTGATGCACTTTACTCAGTTAAAAATGACTTAAATAATTCATTCGTTGTTGAGGAATGGAATCGTGAAATTTGATGAGCTTGATAGCAAAATGCGGGTGTTTGAGACAGCCCACGATTATTGTGTGCTACCTGGACTTTACATAGTTGCAAGATTAGATGGACGTAGCTTTACTCGCCTGACAAAAGAAGTGCATCAATTTGAGGCTCCCTACGATACTCGCTTTCGAGACTTGATGCTTGCAACTGTCGAACATTTGCTCAATTGTGGGTTAGATATCACTTATGGTTATACCCAAAGTGATGAAATTTCTCTACTGTTTGCTCAACAAGAAAACACTTTCAACCGGAAATTAAGAAAACTCAATTCGGTTTTAGCAGGTGAAGCCAGCGCCAAATTTTCTTTACTATTAGGTGATATTGGCTGCTTTGACTGTCGCATTTCGCAGCTTCCTAATATAGAAGAAGTTGTAAATTATTTTCGTTGGCGCAGTGAGGATGCCCACAGAAATGCTCTCAATGCTCATTGTTACTGGTGTCTGCGTCGAGATGGCAAAAGTGTAACTGAAGCAACCAGCATGATGAAAGGGTTGTCTGTTGCCAATAAAAACGAACTATTATTCCAGCATGGAATTAATTTTAATCATCTCCCGAATTGGCAAAAACGAGGTGTGGGGTTGTATTGGGAAGAATACCAAAAGCAGGGATTTAACCCGATTATCGGTGAAACTGTCCCAGCACTACGGCGACGCGTCAGGCGAGATTTGGACTTGCCAATGAAGGATGAATACAGCAAATTTATTGCCAAGCTTTTGAGTGCAGATTAATGAATATGAAAATCACTATTCCTGAACTATCCTTAATTGTCCTCATCGGTGCTTCTGGTTCCGGTAAATCGACTTTTGCTCATAAGCACTTTCAACCTTTTGAGGTGCTGTCTTCCGACTTTTGTCGGGGGTTGGTGTCAAATGAGGAAAATAGCCAATCTGCGACTAAAGATGCCTTTGAAGTGCTACGCTTCATTGCTGACAAGCGGCTAGCAGCAGGTAAACTAACAGTAATTGATGCTACCAACGTGCAGATGGAAGACCGCAAACCCTTATTGCAAATGGCACGGCAGTATCACTGCTTTGCGATCGCCATCGTCCTCGACCTCCCAGAAGAATTATGCCACGAACGTAACCAACAAAGAAGCGACCGCCAATTTGGCCCCCATGTAGTACGTCGTCATAGTCAAATGTTGCGGCGTTCTCTGCGGGGTTTAGAAAAGGAAGGCTTTCGCTATGTCTACACTCTCAACTCTTTAGAAGCAATTGAATCCATTGAAATCGAACGCCAACCTTTGTGGAACAACCTGAAGCACGAACACGGCCCCTTTGATATCATTGGTGACATTCACGGCTGTTGTGATGAACTCGAAATATTACTTCAACAGCTAGGCTATCAAATCTCCTCATCTCCCTCTGCTCCATCTTGGGACTACCCAACCTACCACCATCCCGAAGGACGCAAAGCTGTGTTTCTTGGTGATTTAGTGGACAGAGGGCCGCGTATCCTGGATACAGTTAAGCTAGTACGAAACATGGTTGCCGCAGGTACAGCTTTTTGTGTTCCTGGTAATCATGAAAACAAACTATTGCGGAAACTACGCGGTAAAAATGTCCGCGTTAATCACGGGTTAGAGCAAACCCTGACTGAGATTGAGGCTTTACCCGACGAGGTGCGCGAACCTTTCACTAAAGAACTGCAAAAGTTTCTCGATTCCTTAATCAGTCATTACCTCTTAGATGATGGGCGGTTAGTCGTGGCTCACGCTGGGATGAAACAGGAAATGCAAGGACGAGGGTCTGGTGCTGTGCGTGAGTTTGCTCTTTACGGCGAAAGCACTGGCGAGATTGATGAATTTGGCTTACCCGTCCGCTACAACTGGGCAGGTGAGTATCGGGGTGAAGCGATGGTGGTCTACGGACATACCCCTGTGCCAGAGGCCGAATGGCTGAATAACACTATTGATATAGATACAGGCTGCGTCTTTGGCGGCAAACTTACTGCCCTCCGCTATCCAGAAAAGGAACTGGTGAGCATTCCTGCTGCTTGCGTCTACTGTGAACCTGTGAAACCTTTGCTACAAAACACTGCAACACGCACATCTCAACAGGAATTGGATGATGTTTTGTACATTGAGGATGTTGTGGGTAAGCGGATCATTAACACCAGACTTCAGTCCAACATTACCATTCGGGAAGAAAATGCGATCGCTGCTTTAGAAGTGATGAGCCGTTTTGCCACCAATCCCAAATGGCTGATTTATTTACCTCCCACGATGTCCCCCGTAGGAACATCCCTATTGCCGGGATTTTTGGAACATCCAGCCGAAGCTTTTGCCTACTACCAAAATGCGGGAGTTACACAAGTTGTATGTGAAGAAAAACACATGGGTTCGCGGGCGGTTGTGATTATTTGCCGAGATTTGGCAGCTGCCGAGAAACGATTTGGTGTAATAAATGAGGGCATCGGCATCTGCTATACACGCACGGGACGGAGGTTTTTCGATGATTCAGCATTAGAGACAGAATTTTTGGCACGGGTGAATATTGCCCTCTCTCAGAGCGGTTTTTGGTCAGAATTTCAAACCGACTGGGTATGTCTAGACTGTGAATTGATGCCGTGGTCAGCCAAAGCACAGGGGCTGCTAAGAGAACAGTATGCACCTGTTGGAATAGCATCACGCCTTGCCCTTAATGATGCTGTTAGCTGTTTACAACAAGCAAGCGATCGCGGTGTAGATATCAGCACCCAACTTAGTCATTACCAACAACGTGCAGATATGGCAGATCAATACGTTACTGCCTACCGCCAATACTGCTGGTCTGTCACTGATATTTCTGGATTAAGGTTAGCCCCTTTTCACATCCTGGCAACAGAAGGAGCCGTCCATATCGATAAAGACCATCGCTGGCATATAGAGCAAATTGCCAAAATCTGCCAACAAGACCCTGCCTTGCTCCTAGCTACTGCCTATAAAGTAATAGATTTGACTGACCCCAGCAGTCAAGCAGAGGGGATTTATTGGTGGGAAAAACTTACCAAAGTCGGGGGTGAAGGTATGGTTGTCAAGCCTATGGACTTTATCGTTCGAGGTAATCGCAGCATTGTTCAGCCTGCGATGAAATGTCGCGGACAAGAATATCTGCGGATTATCTATGGCCCTGAATATTCAATCCCAGAGAATCTGCAACGTCTGCGCCAACGAGGCTTATCTCATAAGCGTTCTCTGGCTATGCGTGAGTTTGCTTTGGGTGTTGAAGCATTAGAGCGCTTTGTCGCCCATACCCCTCTGCGCCGCGTGCATGAATGTGTTTTCGGTATTCTGGCATTGGAAAGCGAACCTGTCGATCCACGACTTTAATAGGACTTACGCAAAATATCTCTCAAACTCTGATTTCTCTGTGTCCTCTGCGCCTCTGTGGTTCGTTATTCCGTAACTTGTGCGTAAGTCCTATTTAAATTTTGAAGTCACACCAAGTAATTACGAATTACGAATTAAGTAATTATTTGGTCAATTGGTCATCTGTCCTTTGAAATACAAATGACCAATGACCAATGACCAATGACAACTCTCACGATTAAATATACAAATTAAATGCGTAACAGCTTACTAAGAAAATCCAAACCAAAAAAAGCTAAAAACTATACTGGAATTGCAATGATAAATTCTGTACCTTTACTTATAACTGAGTTACAACTCAATTTTCCACTGTGAGTTTCTTCGACAATTTGACGAGCGATCGCTAATCCTAAGCCAGTACCTTTACCGACACCTTTGGTAGTAAATAAGTGGTCAAATATCTTTTGTTTTACCTCTTCAGTCATTCCCTTACCATTGTCAGTGATGGTAATTTTTACACCTTCGTTTTCTTTTGATGTTTTAATTTTTATCTGGTTAGGATTAATCTGAATTTTCTCAAAACTCCGTCCTGTATTTGATTCATCCAGCGCATCAATAGCATTTGCCAGAATATTCATAAATACCTGATTTAATTGTCCAGGAAAACATTCAATCTGAGGCAAATTGCCATACTCAGTTATCACTTCAATGGCTGGACGCTCAGGGTTAGCTTTGAGACGATGTTTGAGAATTAAAATCGTGCTATCAATGCCTTCGTGGATGTTAAATGGTACTTTGTAATCTTTGTCAGCGCGAGAGAAAGTGCGGAGACTGGTGCTGATATTTTTCAGGCGATCGCACGCTATCGTCATGGAATCAATTATTTTCGGTAAGTCTGACAAGCTATATTCCAAGTCAATTTCTTCGGCGTGTTCTGTGATTTCTTCACCGGGATTGGTAAAGCTTTCTCGGTAGAGTTTCAGGTGTTCGCTAATATCAGCAATCGTGGGTTTAGCTTGTTTGAGGCTAGCAGCAATAAAACCCAAAGGATTATTCATTTCATGAGCTACACCAGCAACTAAGTTACCGAGTGCAGACATTTTTTCGCTTTGGACGATTTGTAATTGGGCGTTTTGTAGCAGGGTAAGAGCCTGTTCTAATTCATCTGATTTTTGCTGTAAGACAAGTTCAGCGATTTTGCGTTCGCTAATATCCAACAATACTCCATCCCAAACTAGCGATCCATCTGCTTGTTGGACGATACGGGCTTCTCCATGCATCCACTTGATGATTCCCGATAGCGTGACAATTCGCCCTTCCCAGCGCCAAGGGTTTAGTGTTTGCATCGACTCTACAATCGATTGCTGATAACCCGCCGCATCCTCTGAATGTATTCTCTCTAGGATCAGCTGCACGTTGGCCATCGCTTGCTCGGCTGTGATCTCGTACAGATTGTAACAATCGGCACTGATGTATGGCATTGTCATAGTGCCATCAGCAGCGATGCGAAACTGATAAACCACGCCAGGAACGTTGTCTACAAGATTGTAGAAGCGAGACTGAGTAGTATTTAACTCATCAAGCGATCGCTCTAGCTGTTGGGCATAGTTTTGCGAGCGCTCGTACAGTCGGGCATTTTCTAGGGAAATTGCCGCTTGGGTGCAAAGTAGGTTGAGAAGTTCGACGCGATCGCTAGTAAACACCCCGGTTGCTAAATTATTTTCGAGATATAAAATGCCTATAAATTTGCCTTGATGCAAAATTGGGCTACACAAGATACTCTTGGGTTGTTGACGCACAATATACGGGTCGTTGGCTAAAATTGGATCTGCTGTCGCATCCAGCAGGACAACAGTTTGATTGTTGTGCTTGACTTTGTAAATTAGTTTGTGGGGAATATCTTGACTTTCCTCAACAGGAATCCTTTGCAACACGATTGGCTGTGTCCCTGCGGTAATTGACCCTTTAATTAGCAAGCGTTCACCTTTGGTGTCGCGTAGCGAATCGTCTCGCAACAGCATTAACACACATTTATCAGCCCCGGCATTTTCGATCACCAGAGAAAGCAACGATGAAAGCAGTTTTTCGAGTTCGATTTCACCGGAAATAGTTTGAGAAGCTTTGAGAATAGCTTGTAAATCTAGGATATCTGAGACACTACTACTGCTGGATGTGGGGGAACTGGTGGATGTAACACTACTCAAGGCAAAGATGGTTTCGTTAGTTGAGAAGGGAGAACGGATTTGCTGTAATATGGGGGCAAGTAATTGGGGATAGCGTTTTTCTAAATCAGCGACTTTGGCTTTAGCACCCCAACGAGCATAGGCATAGTAGGCGTTTGTCATATATTCCGCAGCTATGCGCTGTTTGCCCCAATCTAAGTAGAACTTTGCCGCTAGTTCGTTAGCAAGTGCTTCTTCTTGAATGTATTCGTTAGCTTTAGCAAGAGCGATCGCCTTGTCATAAAACTCAACGGCTGCGACTTTGTGTCCTAACACTCGACATTTTTCCGCTTCTACCAAATCAAGTTTATGCTGATAATTCATCGGCGCATGGTGCGCCCAAAATTGTAATTTAGCTTGATTCTCTTGGACTCGCTGTTGTTGCCCTGCCAACTCAGTTTCCGACTCAGCCACAGTCGCTAAGGCAATCAGGGAGTCATAAAAATCTACTACTTGGATAATTGCTCCTGCTCCTCCTGCTATATATTTTCTGGCTCGAACAACATCGGCGTTGGCCAAATCAATATCTCCCATGAGAAATTTTACTATTGCCCTACATATATAGAACGTAAATAGTTGCATCAAATTGTTAGTTGCCAACGCCTGAGCAACTAGTTCTTTCTCATAGGCAGACTGTTCAAATAATAGTTGTTTCTGTTCTGGATTGCCTAGTAAAAACAACGTTGTTTCCCAATAAATCGCACAATAATTAGCAACGGCTAATTGCTTGAAATCGAGCAATTGCTGATGATAAGCGTCGATTTGGAGTACTAATTCTGCTAAGGGTTGACCGCAACAGTAGGAACTCAAACAAAATCCATGTGCATTGTATCCGACATATTCTAAGTTGCCTGTTTCTAATGCAGCTTCATAGCCGGCTTGAAAGATAGGTAAAGTCTCCTGTAAATGAGATGTGTAATGGTGTGAAGATAAGCCAACGACTGCAAAAGTTGCCGGACGAATATATTTAGCATCTGCTTGGGAAGCTAGACGATAAGCTAAACGCCCCCACTGAGTAGCCGTTATATCTTGTAAAAGGGTGACGATTGTAGCGCCATACATGCTATAGCTGAAGGCAGAAGTGGGGCTATTGCCATACTCAAGCGATAGTCTGACTTGGAGAGCAATTACTAGCACGTACAAAGGCGAACCAACTAGATGACAAGCTGGGAGAATACTTGCTGCGATTTGCATTGTGGCTAGCTTTTCGGAGTCTACCATTGCTGGCAGATCGAAAAATTCTGCAATCAATCGATTTGCCATCAAGGCGTTAATTTCCTGGATAGCCTGCTGAATATCATCGAAGCTAGGGGAATCAGGAAACTTAACTCCGAATTCTTGGAGAATCGATTGAGCCAGAGATATTGCTTCTAAAAACTGATTTTGTGAACTTAGTGTCTGAATTTTGACGATATGAACGCCGACTCGTTCTAGGGGAGTTATGGCATGACAAATTACGGCTTCAATCCACTGATTCATCTGGTCAAAGTCGCCACAGAGAGAGGCGATTTCTGCACCAAGTTCGTGCAATATCAAAGTCATCTCATACTGTGTTTGCCAAGTATTACTACCTAGCAAATTGAGTCCAATTTCAACATATTCACGAGCTGCTTGATAGGCAGTAGCGGCTTTAGCTTTGCGACAAGCAAGCAGGTTGAGTTGTGCCAATTCATGGCGTTTTGCTTGGTTTTCAATTAGCGCCACACCATAATTTAGCTGATTGACTAAAGTAAAAATCTGTTCTTCTCTAGCTTCAGGTGAAATTTGCGTGAGTAGCAATTGCCCAATTTGATAGTGAGCGATCGCTCGTTCTGTTTCGGGAATTAAAGAATAGGCGGCTTGTTGGACGCGATCGTGCAAAAACTTATAAACAATATCGTAATTTTTTACAGTAATAGTTTGCTGTTCTGCCCCAAAATATAACTTATAAGCTTCATTTTGGGGTGTAATTAAACCTGTCTGTAAGGCATTCCATAAACAAGTGGCAGTCTCGACTTCAGAATTTTCAGAAATAATCGCTAATGTTTTTAAGTCAAACTGATTGCCAATGCAAGCAGCTAATTGCAAGAGATGTTTAGTTGATTGGGGCAATTTTTCTAATTGAAAAGCCATAAATGCCACAACATCATCTGTCACTGCTTGCTGATGTATTTGGGCAATATCACATTGCCACCCCCCTTCAATGATATTAAATTGAATTAATCCATCTTGATGTAATGCTTTGAGAAACTGGCTAGCAAAAAATGGATTTCCTTGGGTTTTCTGAAATACTAACTGAGAAAGCGACCATGCTAAATTTTCTGGACATTTCAGCGTATCAGCAACTAATTGATTCACTTGTACTTGATTCAGTAGTGCTAAATTAATCGTGTTAATATTGACTGAGTTTTTTCTGATTTCACCCAAAGTCAACATCAGCGGATGGACGGCATTGACTTCGTTATCTCGGTACGCGCCTATTAATAATAAATGACCTGTATCAGTCATTAAGAGTTGGATTAACTTTAACGAGCCTGAATCTGCCCATTGCAAATCATCTAAAAATATGACTAATGGATGTTCGGCATGAGTAAAGACTTGAATGAATTTTTTAAATAATAAATTGAATCTATTTTCTAATGCTTTTCCTGATAATTGTGTGGCTGATGACTGCTTACCAATAATTCTTTCTAATTCAGGAATAACTTCCAGAATTACCTGCCCATTTTCACCTAAAGTCTCTAATATCTGACTTTTCCATTGCTGGATTTGAGTATCGCTTTCGGTTAACAATTGCCCAATTAAATCCCGAAATGCTTGTACAAATGCGCTAAAGGGAATATTGCGTTGAAATTGGTCAAACTTACCTTTAATAAAATAGCCGCGTTGTCTGACGATTGGTTTATGCACTTCGTTGACAACTGCTGTTTTGCCAATACCAGAGAAACCTGCGACGAGCATCATTTCTGTTGCACCAAGGCTGACTCGCTCAAAGGCTTGGAGTAGGCTTTCTACTTCAGTTTCTCTGCCATAAAGTTTATCGGGGATGATGAAGCGATCGCACAAATCTCTCTGTGCAATTTCAAAGTATTTAATTTCACCAGTTGCTTCTAGCTGTTGTAAACAATTCTCTAAGTCAAATTTCAGTCCCAACGCACTCTGATATCTATATTCAGCATTTTTCCCCATTAATTTGTTGACAATTTCTGAGATAACTGAGGGAATTTCGGAATTAATTTCGTGTACTAATGGTGCTGTTTTGGCAATATGAGAATGCACCAACTCCATTGTGTTATTTGATGCAAAAGGTAACTCTCCTGTAAGTAATTCGTAGAAAGTTACACCCAAAGAATAAAAATCTGTACGATAGTCAATTAAGCGATTCATTCTCCCTGTTTGTTCTGGGGAAATGTAAGCTAGCGTCCCTTCTAAAACATTGGGATTGACAAGTGTTTGGGTTTCTCGTGGTAGTAAAGATGCAATACTAAAGTCAATTAATTTAACTTGTTTGGTTTCGGGATTAATGAGAATATTGGCGGGTTTAACATCTTTATGAATAATCCGAGCGTGGTAGAGTATATCTAAGGTGTTGCAGAGGGCGATCGCTATTTCTAAAAACTCCTGTAGAGATTGTCGCCTTTCCCTGATTCTCCAATCCTTCAGAGAAATCCCCCCAAAGTCTTCCATCACCAGCGCATAACCATTGTGATAGGGTTCTAGGTTGTAGGTTTGGACAATCAGAGGTGAGTTGAGATTTTTAGCTATGGTGTACTGATTACGAAACTGTACTAGTTCGCTGAAACTGGGATAAGGATTTTTCAGCAGTTTAATCACTACAGGTAATGAGTCGCTTTCTCGATACCCTTGATAAACTAGGGTTCTGGAACCATTGTAGAGTTCTTCATTGATGCGATATCCAGGAATATTCACAAGAGTGCTAACCATATTGCGCTCATTCTCAAAACTTCCAGATTTAGTATTCCCAGATATCTGAATTTGTTTACGAAAAATCGCCAAAAATTATACCGGAATTTCAATAAAAAATTCTGTTCCCTCTCCTGGTGTAGAAATGCAGCTTAACTGACCCCGATGTTTTTCTACGACAATCGAATAGCTAGTTGATAATCCTAAACCTGTACCACTACCTACTGATTTCGTTGTAAAAAATGGATTAAATATCTTATTTTGCACGGACTTAATCATGCCGATACCGTTGTCTGCAATCGAGATTAATATCTTGTTTGATTCTTTTAATTCAGTTTGAATTACAATAGTAGGCTGACGATTTGTGTCTGATATTTCTAAGGCATCAATGGCATTGTTGATAATGTTCATAAACACCTGATTGAGAGCAGAAGCATAACAATTAACTAAAGGTAGTTGACCATATTTCTGAATAACTACAATCTCGGGATGTTTACTATTATTCTGAAGTCGATGCTGCAAAATTAACAGCGTGCTATCAATACCAGAGTGAATGTCTACGGGTTTGATTTCTGATTCATCCAAACGGGAAAAATTTCGCAATGACAGCACAATTTGACAGATGCGATCTGCTCCCACCCTCATCGAGGATAAGAGCTTTTGTAAATCGGTAACAAGAAATTCTAGTTCCATATCTGCCATTTTTTCGGCAATCTCTGGCAATGGTTGCGGATAAAGTTGCTGATATAAATTATTTAATTCAATTAAGGATGCAACATATTCACTTGCTGGTTTTAAGTTGCCATAGATGAAATTAATCGGATTATTAATTTCATGAGCAATTCCAGCAACTAGCTGTCCTAAACCGGACATTTTTTCTGATTGAATGAGTTGGGCTTGAGTCGAGTAAAGTTTCTCCAGTGTTGATTCTAGCTGAGTAGCCTTTTGGGTTATTTCCTGGGTGCGTTCTTCTACTTTTTGCTCCAGAATGTGGGAGTATTCCTCTAATTGGCGATAAAGTTGAGCATTTTCTAGGGAGATAGCTGCTTGACTGGTGAGAAGTTTGAGAACTTGTAGGCGATCGCTCGTAAACGCTGCCACTGTCAGGTTATTTTCTAGGTATAAAATGCCAATCAACTTGCCTTGGTTGAGAATTGGCGCACAGATAATACTCTTGGGTGAGTGGCGCAGAATGTAGGGATCAGCCGCTAGGGTTGGCTCAACTAGTGCATTATCAATCACAGCCAAAGTGAGAGTGTTTTTGACCCGATTGATTAGGGTAACAGGTACTGTTTGATGATCCTCACACGACAGCGAGAGTGCATCCGCACCGTTACGCGAAGGCAAGACAATGGCTGGTTGTTCGAGTTGAGAGAATGCCTCAATTACCCAGCGATCATCGCCTGAAGGCATCAGTAGAGCACATTTATCAGCTCCCGCATTTTTGAGTATGACCTCAAGTAGGGTTGAGAGTAATTTCTCCAACTCAATTTCACTCGACAGTGATTGAGAAGCTTTGAGGATAGTTGCCAGATCGAGGGCTTCTGAGAGGCTATTATTATTGAAGGTAGAAATCTGCATCGTCTGTGAGAAGACAGGAATCATCGTTTCCGTGGGTGTGAAAGATGGTTGCTGTGTTTGGAGGATTGCTAGGAGCAGTAAGGGATAGCGGGTTTCTAAATCGATAACTTTGGCTTTTGCTCCCCAACGGGTGTAACAATAGTAGGCTTCGGTCATGTAGACTTGAGCGATTTTTTCTTTGCCCCAATCGAGATAAAATTTGGCGGCCAGCTCATTGCTAAGTGCCTCTTCGTTGAGGTATTGATTTTCTTTGGCCAGTTGAATGGCGCGATCGTAAAGAGCGATCGCCTCTGGATATTTCTTCAGTATCCGATGTTGTTCTGCTTCTACCAGTAGAAACTTATGTTGGTAATTGCTTGGGGCGTAAAAAGCCCATTTCTTCAGTTTTTTCTGATTGTCTTTAACTTGCTTGAGGAGTTGCTGACGTTCTGAAGATGAGACTTGGGGATAAACAGCCAACCGCGACAGAGATTCATAAAAGTAATGTATGACTGTCTGCAATGATGATACACCAGCATGAAGATAAATTTTTGCTACCTTCGCTTTTTCAACAGCTTCAGCATACTCCTCAAACAAGTAATGTAAGGATTGTTGGTGAACATAGCTCATGAACAACCCTAAGTGATCTTTGGTGGCTTGCTGCATAGGAATTACTTCGGCAGCTTGATAACTTTCCCCCGACAAGATGCTGGGATTGTTGGTATGACCCAGAAGATTTAAGGTAGCTTGATGATGAATTTGTAGGTAAATTGAGCCATTTTTCTGGTTCAACCGGGCCATCGCCAATAGTAGCGATCGCATTGTTTGTTCCGTGTCACTCAACTGTTTTCCTGTACAATACTGGTTGTAAGGATACATAACCCCCGCCCAAGTTGCATATTCTACATCTCCTGTTTCTAGCCCTGTTTGGTAAGCCTCTAATAGCAATGGAATGTTGTCTTTTATAGGTTCGCGCCAATGGCTGATTAAGATACAGTTTATGAAGAGGGTTTGTGCCTTTGAATCAGTGGCGTTAAAACGCTCTAACACTTGCAAAGCCAATTGCCCAAACTGATAGCCCGCTTCAATATCCATCACCACACCGCAAAGAATCATTCCATACCAAGCGTAGGCAACGGCTGAAAGGGCGGTATTACCGTAGCGAACCGATAAATTAATCCGTTCAAAGACGAATAGCGGCATCAACTGTGGAGCGCAGATATAAGTCGCAGATGCCGCACTTGATAAAATTCGCATGATCGCCAGCGCCTTGGGATTGCTCATCTTGGGTAAGTCGATCAACTCTGCTGTTTTTTTATTACCCAAGATCAGCTTTGTTTTCGCTAATCCCAGCAAGACATCGATTTTAGTGGGTTGTTTGGGAAGTTTAAGTCCCAACTGCTGTAGTACATCTAGGCTAATAGAAACAGCCTCCTGAATCTGGTTTTGAGCAATATGAGACAATATTTTAGTCTCGTAGGCACTAACTTGATCGAGTAAATTTCTGGCATTTTGCAAAATCGAGGCAATTAGTCGATCTGTTTGCTCAAATTGGCTGCATAGGTAAGCGACTCCAGCGCCTAAATCATACAGTGCCAAGGTCAAGGGATAGTTATCTTGCCATTTTGTATCTGGTAGTCGATCAATGCCCTTGCTCACAAACATGAAGGCGGCATCAAAGGCGGCGGCAGCTTTAGCGGCTTTGCCCGCCTGTAAGTTGAGGGTGGCATATTCATAACGGGCGTCAGGCTCGGTAATTAACTCGGCGGCTAAGTTAAAATGACCGACAATATCAAAAATTCTTTCCTGACGCTGGGTTTCGCTACTGTTGCGAAGTAGCAATGTAGCGATTTCTAGATGGGTAATTTGTTTTTGGTCATCAGGAATCAGAGAATAAGCAGCTTGTTGGATGCGATCGTGCAAAAACCGATAAGTCGGATTTGCTGCGGCATCAGAAACCGATGCACTATCAGACTGAATAAAAAACTTATAGATTTCCGTATTCGGAATAATCAACCCTTCTTGCAAAGCTTTCCATAAATCAGCCGCCGTTGCTTCTAATGATTGTTCAGAAACGATCGCCAGCGTATTCAAATCAAATTGTGCCCCAATACAAGCCGCTAGTTTCAGAACATTCTGAGTCTGGTTCGGCAACTTTTGCAATTGCAGTGCCATAAACTCCATCACATCATCGCTAAGTGCTAAGGCTCTGACTTGAGCGATATCACACTGCCAATATCGTGTTTTTGAGTCAAAAGTAATCTGTCCATCTTCATACAATGCTTTCAAAAATTGCGTGGCAAAAAAAGGATTTCCTTTCGTTTTTTGCACCACCAATTCCGTTAAGGGTTGAGCTAGGGATAACTTGCAATTTAGCGTATCTGCTACCAGATGATTCATATCCGCTAAACTTAACGATTGCAGCGTAATGGTATTAACTACTGCCCCAATTTTAACGATTTCGTCTACAGTCAGGATGAATGGATGAGTCGGTGATATTTCATTATCCCGATAGGCAGCCAAGATTAATAAATATCCGGCTCCTGACATCAACAATTGTAGCAATTTCAGCGATGCGGAATCTGCCCACTGTAAGTCATCTAAGAATATCACTAAGGGATGTTCAACGCTTGTGAAGATTTGCACAAATTTCTGTATCAGCAGATTGAAGCGATTTTGAGCAGCAGTTCCCGATAGTTCTGTGACTGGGGGCTGTTTGCCGATAATGCACTTTAGGGATGGAATGACATCAATTAAGACTTGTCCATTTTCTCCAACGGCTTCGAGAATCTTAGTTTTCCAGGTTTGTAGTTGTGCATCTGATTCTGAAAGTAATTGCCCGATTAAGTCTCGGAAGGCTTGGACAAAGGCGCTAAAGGGAATATTGCGCCCAAACTGGTCGTATTTGCCTTTGATAAAGTAACCACGTTGGCGAACAATGGGTTTATGAACTTCATTGACAACGGCAGTTTTTCCAATGCCAGAAAAACCTGCTACTAGCATCATTTCCGTTGCCCCAAGGCTGACTTTTTCAAATGCTTGGAGGAGGGTTTGAACCTCCATGTCTCGACCGTAGAGTTTTTCGGGGATGATAAAGCGATCGCTAATATCTCGCTCTCCTAATATAAAACATTCAATGTTTTCGGTGGTTTTTAATTGACTTAGACAAATTTCTAAATCATGCTTGATTCCTAATGCACTTTGATAGCGGTTTTCAGCATTTTTAGTGATTAATTTACTAACAATCTCAGATATAATTAACGGAATATGAGGATTTATTTGATGGATTTGAATAGGAGTTTTTGCCAAGTGGCAATGTACCAATTCCATCGGATCGTCACAGATAAATGGTAATTGTCCCGTGAGTAATTCATAAAAAGTGACACCTAATGAGTAGAAGTCACTGCGGTAATCAATCCCCCGATTCATCCGTCCAGTTTGCTCTGGTGAAAGATAGGCAAGTGTGCCTTCTAGAGCATTGGCATTTTGGATATTTTGCGTTTCTCGTGGTAGTAAAGATGCAATACTAAAGTCGATTAATTTAACTTGTTTGGTTTCGGGATTAATTAAAATATTGGCGGGTTTAATATCTTTATGAATAATGCGCTCGTGATAGAGTAAATTTAAGGTGTCGCATAGTGCGATCGCAATTTCTAGAAACTCCTGTAGAGATGTGATATATCGCGTCTGGTTAGAGGTGAAATAATTTTTGAGAGAAATCCCGCCAAAGTCTTCCATGACTAACGCATAGCCATTTTGGTAGGCTTCTAGGCTATAGGTTTGGACGATTAGCAGTGAGTTGAGATTTTTAGCAATGGTATACTGATTGCGAAATTGTACTAGTTCATGGAAGCTGGGATAAGGATTTTTCAGCAGTTTAATGACTACGGGTAATGAGTCAGTCTCTCGAACTGCTCGATAAACTATAGTTCTGGAACCGTTATAGAGTTCGTCCTTGATCTTGTATCCAGAAATATTCAACATCCCACTAAATCCTCAAGACTTCAGATTTAGTGTTCCCAGATATGGAGTGATAAGCTGTTCCACATTTAAATTGCATAAGCTGGGCGGGCAGGATGCCCACCCCACAAGAGTTATATTTAATTCGATTATGCAAATTAGATGTTTTTTAGCTTACCAGCAACCAAGTTACCCATTTCCAGTTGTTGATAAAATGAGTTTATCTGTTGCCAGGAAATCAATCCTATGGAACACCCCATTCCTCTACCGCCACTGCCAACGGCGGCCGAACTTCCCGACTCGGACGATACACCAGTGGATAACGAACTGCAAAACCTGATTCCTAACTTACTGTTGGCTATTTTGTCAGCTATTTGGAGCGATCGCACCGATTGGTTCTTTGGTGTAGACATGGGTATCTACTATCTCCCGACTGCACCCCAAAAACCCGTCATCCCCGATGGGTTTTTGAGCTTGGGTGTCCAACGACGGCGACGAGTGCCGAATGGAAGACTCAGTTATGTGCTTTGGGAAGAGAATTGGACACCACCGATTTTGGTTGTGGAAATCGTCTCTCAAACTTATGGTGGGGAATACGACATCAAAATGGGCAAATATGTGGATTTGGGGGTGTTGTATTACGTTATCTACAATCCAGAATATTGGCAACGAGATAATCATGCTCCCTTTGAGGTGTATCGGCGGGTTGATGATGAATTTGTGTTGCAGTCGCAAGAGCAGTTTTGGATACCGGAGTTGCAATTGGGAATTGGGGTAGCTTCAGGTATTCATAAAGGTTGGGAGCGAGACTGGTTATTTTGGTTTGATCGAGCAGGCTCACGCTTCCCTACCCCTGATGAACGTGTAGAACAGGCACAACAACAAGCTCAACAGGCACAACAACAAGCTCAACAGGCGAAACTCGCCCTACAAGACTTGCAAAATCGACTCAAACAGCGAGGTATCGACCCAGATAGTTTGTAAGTAGTCAAGAGTCATTGGGCATGGGGCATTTCTGAAAGTGGCAAAATTTAGAGGGGGATTTCAATAATAAACTCTGTACCCTCACCGAGAACAGAGTTACAAATCAATAGTCAATCAGAATTTTTGAAGTTTGTTGAAGAAAGCGCTTTCATTGCCTCAAAGGCTGATAAGGGCTAGGAGTAGGTTGAGGATTTGATGGCTTGCTTAACTGGGGAGTTGGCCCACTCCAAACTTGATTGAACTGAGCTACCGACAACGACTGTAAAAGACTGAGATTAAGCGGCTCTTTGCTGATAAATGTAGCATAGGAAGGCTGCAAATAGGAACGGTATTCAGGGCGGTTGAGGAGATGGGTTTCTAAAAAAGCGACGCTGAGGGCGTTGAGATAGGAAAAAACAGCAGTACGATCGGGGCCTAGCAAAGCAGGTGGCACAGGTAAGACATTATTTCCAGAAGTAGGTTCGGCGGTCGCTGAAAAGTGGGTGGCATTTTCAATCAAAGCTAGGTATTTATTGGAGTCAGAAAGCCAAGTAAAGGGGCGAATTTGCTCAGATACGGGTGGTGCAAAAACATCTTGACTACCTGCTACCAGCATGACGGGAATTTTTATTTGACTGATTCCCCCCTGACCCAAAACTGAGCTGTCAATGGGATTAATCGCAATGATGGCCTTGATGCGATCGTCTTTGAGTTCGTAATTCTTTGGAGGTAAATCGTTTGCTTGACACTGCAAAAACAGCGACAAATTAAAGGAGGAATTATCGGGATTGCAATCTTGCCTCAGTTGGCTAAAATTAATATTCGCTCCTGCTAAAGTCAAAACAGTATAACCACCAAAAGACTGACCGATCGCCCCAATTTGCTGAAAATTGAGTTTTCCTTGGAGGGTGGGATCGGATTGATCTAGACGCTGGAGTTCATTGAGTAGATATTTGATATCCAAAGGTCGGTTGATAAATTCTGCTGCATCTGGCGGCCCTGCCAAACCCGCAAAGTATAGCTGAAAGCGTTCGGCATTACTACCAGGGTGTTCCAGTACAGCAACGGCAAAACCATAGGATGCTAGATGTTCAGCCAGGTAGACAAAAGTAGAGCGGTCTGAGGCCAGTCCGTGAGAAATTACAATCAGGGGAAAGGGAGGCGCGAGTAATTCTCCAGCTTTTTGTGAACCTGCTGACGGCAGATAGATATCTACGGGTAGACGGCGTGAGCGAGAAATGTCATTTAACTCGAAGGTTTTTTTCTGCCAAGTGAATTTTCCTGGCGATCGCAAATCTGGTTTTTGGGAGAAATCAATTTTGGAAGTGGCTGCTTGAGCGATCGCTTCTTTTTGCAGAGAGGCAAAAACTTCATCCTTTTTTTTAATCAATTGCGACAAGTCATCGACTATCCTTAACCCTTCTGTGAAATTCACCCGGATAGTATCGCTAGGAAATTTTCGCAGTAAATTCACAACTGTTAACCCCTCGCGATCGGCAGCAGACAAAATTAAAGAGGCACGTATGGCATAGAAGCCATTTTTTCGAGACTCAGTGAGGAGTAATTTTCCCAGTTGTTGCACCAACTGCTCGCCTATCGGTGAGTAGGTAACTTGAGATACTAGTGTAGGAGTGACATTAAAGCGCTGCTGGAGTAGATCCCGCAATTGAGCAAGTTGTTCGGGAGTCGCACGACTAGCATAAAATGAAAAATCTTGATCGATTTTGCCTTCTTTAGCAAAGGTTTCCAGCGAATCCACCGATAAGTAAAATTCCCCGAAGGGAGGATAATAAAAGCTAATGCGTTCAGCCCCCAATCCGGGAGTAGCAGTCAAGAACGTAGATAACAAACCTAAACCCAGATATCTCAAAAATTTTTTCATTAGAAAAACCCATTATCTAACCTTGGCAAACAAGTTTGGGCAGGGAGGAAAGCGGGGCGGGATCTATAACCGCTTTCCTGTTGAATTGGTTTAGATATATCAAACAGGCTACAAGCACAATAAAGCAAGTACTTACCAAAAATTTGACAAGAGCTTTGAAAGATCAAAAGACATGAGTAGCAAATTTTTCAGCCAAACAGCATCAGTAGCGCGATAATAGATATAGAGAGATCAAAATTAAGTTATATGTCCTTTGCTTCCTGCGCCTGTTGTGTTGTCATCCTCAACCAACAACAAGAGCAAAATATCTCCCACCAAAAGCAGTGCCGGGATGTGCCAGTTAACCACAGTCAGAGCACGGTTAAAAGTTGTACTGTAATTGAAAATGGCCGAGTGGTCGTTAAACCTTTACAACCACCACTCAATCAGACTTCCGAGTAACTTTCAGAAATTTTACCCTTCTCCGTAGTCATAAAATGTATTTTGCCTAAAAAAAGACTCTTCATCTTTAGTCAATGTAAAACTCTTGTCAAGTACCAAACCAAAATCTGTCAAATATGTCTGCTTACCGTCGGTGAGGATGTTGCGAAAATGTGCGTCAAAATGGATGATTCCCTTCGTTCTCAAAAAGGTAGTCGTTGTGCGTAAGTTATCCAGCGGTTTTTGAAGTTTGTTAGGGTTTTCCCGCAGCCATGTTTCCAGAATATGCGGTATATACTCTAGAAACAGAACCAACTCATAGTTAGCGTTTGCTCTATCTAACATATAGTTCCCGGCGTTGGCACTATTGCCCCAGTACTCCACATAATCTTTTAGACGCGACATATCGACATCCGCACGCCGCCTGTCCAAGGGAATAATTCGATAATGGTACATTAGTGGGAAGGTGGCAATTACCCCCGGTAAAGATGTGATTCATTGCGTCTTTAGAGCGCAAACAATTGGGAGTAGTTCATGTAGTGTATTCGGCGTTAATCTTCACGTAGTCATAACTCAAATCACAACCCCAAGCTTTACCCGAACCATAACCATTGCCAATATTAACGGAGATTAACACCGTATCCTGTTGCAGATAAGCACCCACCGCTGCTTTTTTCAAATAAGCACTTGCTGCTGCCCGATCAAATTGTAGAGGTTGTCCATTTTCTAACATTAAGAAATTCCCTAGTTTAATTTGCAGGTTTTCTTGTTCAAAAGGCACACCTGCACGTCCGGCGGCGGCGGCGATGCGTCCCCAATTTGGATCGCGTCCAAAGATTGCAGATTTAACTAAGGATGAACCAGCGATGGTTTTGGCTATTTGTCGGGCTGAGATTTCATCATGGGCCCCTG
This sequence comes from Nostoc sp. ChiQUE01b, assembly GCF_034531255.1. Taxonomy (NCBI): domain Bacteria; kingdom Bacillati; phylum Cyanobacteriota; class Cyanophyceae; order Nostocales; family Nostocaceae; genus Nostoc; species Nostoc sp. ChiQUE01b. The sequence continues at coordinate 41,536 of NZ_JAVRBM010000065.1, forward strand.
TCACTTGCACTTCAATGAGACAGGTTGCACCTTCACCATCACGAGCGATCGCTTTGGCTAAATGCTGGCAAGCTGCTGTTAACATTGCCTCTAATTTCTCTGCTTCTGCGCCCCATTCTATAATTGCTGGGGTGCGAGATTGACCATTTGCCAAGGCAATTAAGCTGTCGTTGGTGCTAGTATCACCATCCACAGTGATGGAATTAAAGCTTCTATCAGCTGCCCTTGCTAACATCTGTTGCCAAAGGTGAGGCGAAACTACAGCATCACAAGTCACAAATGCCAGCATGGTTGCCATATTGGGGTGAATCATGCCGGAACCTTTGGCAATGCCGCCAATTCGTACCGAGCGGTCGTTTATAGTTGTCTCTAGGGCAATAGATTTTGTTACCAAGTCTGTAGTGATAATCGCCCCAACGGCGGCATCTGAGCCTGTTTCTGATAGTGCTGCTACTACCTTGGGAATCCCGCTTCGCAAAGCATCCATCTTAATTCTTTGACCAATCACACCAGTGGAAGCCAATAACACAGATTCAGACGAGATGTTTAGAGCTTGGGCTATTGCCATTGCAGATTCTAGAGTATCAAGGTAGCCTTGAGTTCCTGTAGCGGCGTTTGCTTGTCCAGCGTTGCAGAGGATGGCACGAGCGCTTTGTTTGGCTTGCAAGCGTTGGCGACAATATTCTACGCAGGCAGCTTTCACTTGGCTGGTGGTGAACACACCCGCTGCGATCGCTTCCACCTCTGAGAATATCAAAGCTAAATCTGGCAACCCCGAAGGTTTTAATCCTGCGGTAATTCCCGCCGCCTGATACCCCCTTGGTGCTGTGATACCACCTGTTATTTCTTGCCAATCTGCCATTATTCTTCCTTACAACTATCAGGTTGGATAGGTCAATATGTACTTTACAAAAGTGCCTTGGAAAAGTTCCCAGTGCTGAGTTAGGAGTTAAGAGTTATTAGTAGTTTTGCCCTACTTCCCCAGTCCCCAGTCCTCAGTCCTCAGTCCCCAGTCCCCAGTCCCCAGTCCTCAGTCCCCAGTCCCCAGTCCTTTTTATTGTGAGTTTATTTGCTGATGGCAATAATAATGCACCAATTGGCGATTGGCATAATTGTTTTTACCTTTCTTATGACGAAATTGGAGCAAGTGATAGGACTGTTAGAAATGCAATAACTCTTCACTAACTCTCTAGACTCCCTTCATTCACTTGAGGGGAGTTTTTTGTTAGGGTATACCCCCAATCTCTTGGAACGCTGATACCAATTTCAGAACCCAGTTCCCAGACCCCTATATCCCCAATCTCTTTTTCTCTACGTACCAGCATTTGGTAAGTTAGTACATAATCTGAAACAATAACAGTAAAAGCAGAGAGGGGATTACGTTGAGTCACAATCCAGATGCCATAGCCCCCCACGGTGGACAGTTGGTTAACCGTATCGCCACACCAGAACAAAGGGCAGAGTTTCTCTCAAAAGCTGACTTTTTGCCGCGAGTGCAACTTGACGATCGCGCCGTTTCCGATCTAGAAATGATTGCGATCGGTGCTTTTAGTCCGCTAACGGGTTTTATGAACCAGAAAGACTACGATCGCACTGTGACAGAAATGCGATTAGCTAACGGTCTTGTCTGGTCAATCCCGATTACACTATCGGTAAGCGAAGAAGTAGCTTCACCGTTGCCAGAAGGTGGCTTAATTCGTCTGGATAATTCCAGAGGCGAATTTATCGGAGTTTTGCAACTTACCCAAAAATATCACTACGACAAAATCCGCGAAGCAATAAAAGTCTACCGTACTGATGATGTCAATCATCCCGGCGTGCAGGTACTCTATAACCAAGGTACTGTACATCTGGCGGGTGATATTTGGTTGTTGCAACGCGAACCTCATCCCCAGTTTCCCAGTTATCAAATCGATCCAGCGGCCTCACGGCAACTATTTAAAGACAAGGGTTGGAAAACCATCGTCGGCTTTCAAACTCGCAACCCCATCCACCGCGCCCATGAATATATTCAAAAGTGCGCTTTAGAAATCGTTGATGGTTTATTTTTGCACCCATTAGTCGGGGCAACAAAAGAAGATGATATCGCTGCTGATGTGCGGATGCGCTGCTATGAAATTTTGCTGGAACACTACTACCCCTTAGACCGGGTAACTTTGGCAATTAATCCAGCTGCAATGCGCTATGCTGGGCCTCGTGAGGCCATATTCCATGCTTTAGTTCGCAAAAACTATGGCTGTACTCACTTTATCGTCGGACGGGATCATGCTGGTGTCGGTGACTATTACGGCACTTACGACGCTCAGTATATCTTTGATGAATTTGCGCCAAACGAATTAGGCATTGTGCCGATGAAATTTGAACACGCTTTTTACTGCACGCGCACTAAGCAGATGGCAACATCTAAAACCAGTCCCAGCAGGCCAGAAGAACGCATTCACCTATCGGGGACAAAAGTTAGAGAAATGCTGCGGCGCGGTGAGTTACCTCCACCAGAATTTTCTCGTCCAGAGGTAGCAGCAGAGTTGGCGCGGGCAATGCGGATAGAAGTAACGGTTTAGGGAATTGGGGTTTAGGAGTGCTGAGTGTTGAGTGCTGAGTGCTGAGTTAGGAGTTAAGAGTTAAGAGTTAAGAGTTAAGAGTTAGGAGTTTTGTTTACCTCCTTGTCCCCTTGTTCCCTTGTCCCCCTATCTCCCTCATCTTCCCCTGCTCCCCCTGCTCCCCCTGCTCCCCCTGCTCCCTCTGCTCCCTCATCTCCCTCATTTCCCACATTTTTATAACTTTACAATACAGAGTTCAGCCCTGTAAGCTGCTAACTGAATAGCTGAGGGCTGATAGCTAATTATGAAACGTCGCACGTTTTTAAAGAGAATTGGCTCAATACTCGCGGTATTGGGGATAACTGAAGCTGAATGGTTGTCTTTGGGAAATCGCTATTATCAGGCTTTGGCACAACCCAGTCCGCGCAAGTTGGCATTGTTAATAGGTATTAACCAATACCTAAAAATTCCAGCCCTCAGTGGTTGTCTGACTGATGTGGAACTACAAAGAGAACTTTTGATTCATCGCTTTGGTTTCCAAGGGTCAGATATCCTAACCTTAACTGAGGAAGAAGCTAGTAGGGAATTCATTGAGAGGGCTTTTTTAGATCGCTTGGGTAAGCAAGCTAAACCCGATGATCTGGTCGTCTTTCACTTTAGCGGTTATGGCAGCCGTGTCAAATTGGAAACATCTCCAGAGACAATGCAAAATGCTCTGGTGTCAGCTAATGGCAGTTTGACATCAGAAAAAGAGACAATAGTCAACTGTATATTAGAAGAAACTCTACTGCTATTATTGCGATCGCTGCCTACAGATCGAGTCACAGCAGTATTAGATACTAGCTATTATGCGCCAACCCCAGTATTAGGATTAAAAAGTCGCGCCCTTCCCGAATCAGTAGGGGCAAAGCTAGCAGCAGAAGAACTTGACTTTCTCCAACAACTTAAAACTCAGAAGTTACCCAGCACGCCGATTGTCTTAGCAGCTACCTCAAATCCCAAGCAGTCGGCGAGGGAAGAACTCTTTTCTGGTTTTAGTGCTGGGTTATTTACCTACGCCTTGACGCAGTATTTGTGGGAATTCACCCCAACTACCAGAATTCAAGTCGCCCTCTCCTATATGGAAAATTCTCTATCCAAATTGGGTAGTAAACAGCAACCAGCGTTATTAAGTAGTCAGAAAAATCAACATCTAACGTCTCTACCGCCAGACGGTATTATTGGTGCAGAAGGCGCAATCACAGCCATTGAAGAAGACGGCAAAACAGTCCATCTGTGGTTAGCAGGATTACCGCCACAAGTGCTGCTATACTACGAAGTTAATTCTCGATTTACCTTAGCAACAACAACAGAAGAATTAGTATTGCGATCGCGGACTGGGTTAACAGCAAAAGCGCAAATTTCCCAAATTGAAGGTGTATCCCTACAAGTCGGGCAACTTGTCCAAGAAGCAGTCCGGGTTTTATCCCAAAATATCCATTTAATAATTGCTTTGGATACTGGATTAGAAAGAATTGAGCGGGTAGATGCCACAAGTGCCTTTGCTGCATTTCCCCATATCTCCACCGTAGTTGTAGGAGAAAAACCAGCTGATTATTTATTTGCCAAACTACAGCAAACACCTAGTCGCTATGGTCTATTTTCTCTTAGTGGCGAACTAATTTCTAATGCCACGGGGGAAGCAGGAGAAGCAGTAAAATCAACAGTGCAAAAGTTAGCACCAAAATTATCAACCTTGTTAGCAGCTAAGTTATGGCGACTGACAGAAAATCAAGGTTCTTCCTGCTTGGCTCTGAAGACAACCTTAGAAATAATTAACAACATATCGCCTCGCGCGATTGTGCAGCGCGAAACAGTACGAACTTTCAAAACAGAAACTTCGATTCAAAAACCAGTACAGACGCGATTAATCGCGTCTGTGCCCACACCGATTGTCCCTATCGGTAGTCAAATACAATATCGGGTAGAAAACCAGAGCGATCGCCCAGTATATTTAATCTTGCTGGGATTAAACAATAATCATACAGCGATCGCCTTCTATTCTTGGGAAACCCCCCAAGCACCAAACACTGAGGACACCAAGCCCGTCCTGAAACAAGTTGTCATTGCTCCAGGTGAAACCCTCACCCTACCCCAAACTAATACTACTTCCGAAGATTGGGTGATTTCAGGGCCAGCTTCTGAGTGCGAACACCAACTGATTTTTAGTACTGCCCCTTTTAACGGAACTCTCGCCGCCTTGAACGCTGCCAAGAATTCCACAGCCGAAGAAGGGTCAATTGGTCCATTGTTGAACTCCTTAGACGTTGTACAAGCCTTACTACAAGACCTACATAACGCTAGTGCCTTCAAAACAGATATGAACGGCACAGCAGCCGATTCACATAGCTTAGATGTGAATAATTGGGCAAGTCTTAGCTTTAGTTTTCAAGTGCTGTAAGTTAATGTGACACAATTTTGGATTTTGGATTTTGGATTTTAGATTGACCCCATACATGAATGCAGGGGCTTCAATTAAAAATTTTCGATTTTGGATGAGAGGATTTATTCTCGCGTTTAAATTCGGGAGCCACTGCGTTGGACGGGTTTCCCGGCTTGTCCCTTGCGCGTCTCCCCTTCTCCCAAAGCTATCCATTACCCGGATCTTTCTTAACATTTGCGAGAGTATTCACTCACGTTTTTTATAACCCTGATTCGTTCGTCGTTAATTCTCAATAAAAACCTACTTTTAGCAAGAATATTAAGAGGTAACTTGTCAAGTATGCCTCACACCGAGCGTGTTTAAGATGCCTACAAAACAAGCGTTTCAAGATTGTAAAGAAAGATGTGACTAATGGATAGCTCCCTTTGGGAGAGGCTAGCGCCTTCTCTACGAGACGCACTTGCGAACGCGGAGCGTCTCGTAGAGAAGGGAGAAGCAAGTGGCGTGGGCTTCAAACCAATTTAAATTCTAAATTTTGAATTTTCAATTCCATTATTTAAAATTTAAAATCTAAAATTCGGTCAAAAGTGTTTTTAAGGACAAAGGACAAATGACAAAGGACAACCCTCACTAGTTAATGTGCAATTTTCTTTGCATAACAGCTTAGTGCCTCTACTAAAGCCTGATTTTGCTCATCTGTCCCAACAGTGATGCGTAATTTATCATCTAGTCCGGGCTGCTTGAAATAGCGAATTAAAATTCCCCGTTCTTTCAGTTTTTGATAGAGATATTCTGCGTTTCCTTCTCTTGGTTGTGCCAGCAAAAAGTTAGCTTGGGAATCCCAGATATGAAAACCTAATTGTTTCAATTCTGTTGCTAACTTAGCCCGTGATGTCTTAATCTTGGCTACACAAGCATTTTTATAAGCTTGGTCAGTGATGGCAGCCGTGCCAATTGCACAAGCGATCGCATCAATGTTATAGCTATCTTTAACCTTAAATAATCCCTGCAACAGTTTGGGATTCGCCACCCCAAAGCCCAATCGCAATCCTGCCAACGAGTACCCCTTAGATAGTGTCCGAATCACGATGACGTTTTCGTATTCCTTAACCAAAGCTAATGCATTCTCTTCGGTAAAATCGACATAAGCTTCATCAATCACTAAAACTCCAGATAACTGGCTGGCTAATTTTCGTAAATCATTTGTTGCTACCAGATGCCCCGATGGACTATTGGGCGATGCAATAAATGTCACAGCCCCATTGGCAGCAACTAATTCTTCCAAAGGTAAGCTGTAGTCTTTGCTGTAGGGAATCTCAATAATTTCCGCCGCTTGCATTTCTGTTAATGTGCGATATAGCACGTAAGTAGGCATCGGATAAACTACCTTCTTCCCAGGTTCTGCACAAGCTCGAATCACCACACTCAACAATTCGTCACTGCCATTTCCGACAATTATCCAATCACTAGGAACTCCTAAAACTTGACTTGCAGCTTGCCGAAACTCCCCCCCGAAAGGTTCTGGATAGCGCCGCAACCACTCACCATCAATATTTCGTAGCACAGCTAATGCCGCAGGAGAAGGAGGATAGGGATTTTCATTGCTATTAAGTTTAATAATTTGTGTACCGCGTTGAGGCTGCTCACCGGGAACATAGCTAGCCATTGCATCAACATTGGAGCGAAAGTAGTTGGTCATAGGGCATTGGGAATTGGATAGGATTTCTATGACGGGCTACGCTTACCATTGGTGTCAACTTAACGTGAAAGCCATCCTAGAACAAGCTTTTAGATATTGTCTTGTTCCCAGTCTCCAACTGGGAATGCCGTCCTAGAAGCAGAGCCTCTTTTGCTGGCGGCAGAGCCGCCAAGAGCAGCATTTCCAGCCTCTGGCTGGAAACGAGGTTTTAAAGGAGTTTCAGCTTAAGTTGACACCAATGCCTCCCATCCCTTGCCACCTGCGATCGCTGATAATATTCCAATGATTAAAATATCTGTTAATACATGGACACGGCTTCTCTCTACACGCGGGTCTTCTATCTCCCTAAAAATCGATGCCATTTTTTCTTTACGTGCATCCGCATTCGCTATATTCAATTTTTTTGAGCTTTTAACTATTTTTTTTCGAGATCCAAAACCTGATCCCATGAGAATGATCCGTTTAGCTAAGATAGACGCTTTGTTCCCTTAGCCTACTACTTAACATCTCTAGATACTCAAATCTCTCTGTAAAACTATAGCTGTACAACATTATCTGTATTTTATGCTACAAAATTAGATGCGCTTACCCTGCTATTGCAATGTAGTTTTTGAATACCTTGATAACCTTTATCTCCCAAGCATTCTATGTCTTCTCTTAACCTAAGTTTACTATTTTTAAATATACGAAAATCATGCTCTCTACCTTTCCCGTGAGAAGTGCAGATGATTTGACCATTGGCTTGATCTACCACTACTTGTGATTTCAGTGTGTGCTGTTTCTTTTTTCCACTGTAAAACTTTTTTTGTTTTTTTTAGGGCGTTCAATCGGACTTTCTGTAACATCGACCACCACGACCTCTAACTGATGATTAGAAGTAGCGAGTTTTTTCTTACCTGGAAGCGTGAATGCCCTAGAAATAGGTCAGCGTATCTTCTATTTTTCGGATAATTCGGTAAGCTGTAGACTCATTTACCCCCCAAGACTGACCTATATGGAAGTAGGTACGGTACTCTCTCCAGTATTCTAATGTCATCAACAATTGGTCTTCTAAGCTGAATTTACCCGGTCGTCCTGTTTTCTGTTTTGTTCGATGAAGCGATCGCACTACCTCTACCATTTTGCTAAAAGTATCTGGACGTACACCACACAAGCGTTTCAAGTCTTCTGGCTTCAGGCTCTTTACCTGGAAAGTAGGTCATAGATGCTACCCAACTCTAACCTACTTGTCCCACGTATGTGGGACTTTTGCAAGAGGTCTATTGATGACGATCGCCATTGAGATTCGATGCTTCAGCAACCTGCATGATTAATTCTGGCTTCAAGTAAATGTGCAGGATTGACTCACAGGTACTCTTTTCCGGACAGTGCCAGTAGCTCGGCTGCCCCGCTGGCATAAAAATGCTGTCACCCGTTTGCACAATGGAGTCATGCACGCGATCGTCCCGTCTCTGGATTAAACGAGTTGGTTGCTCTCGCAGCATCAACTGAATCCAGTGATTTGACAGGGCAGGAACTTCAGTCTCAATGAGATATGGAGCGTTTTGATAGTGGTGAACCAAAATTCCATTCCAGTCCTGCTGCTGGCTGGAGAACACCAGAGATCGATTGAGCCGTTGGTCAGGTGCGATCGCGCTAATCATGGTGCTTGTCATGACGGTTGTCTTCACCGATAGCTTACAGGTCAGTCTGATAGAATGCCGCTTTTTGATTTTTTCAGCCTGTGGCGTAACCTTATCGTAGTCTGAATCCGCCGATTCAGGAACACACGGATCTTGCAGAGGACTGCTTATTCTCTCAAGCAAAGCGTCTGTAAGGAAAACAACCCATAAAGAAGTGTGACATTTATCTGGAAAAGACATTGCTTCGGCGACGAATTATGTTTTTGTCGCACCAAAAGGTAAAGTTCCCCTAAACGACGTTCATTGATCTGTGAATTAGACCAGGGTGCTTCAGTTAAAAAGTGGTGCTATTGTTGCTGCCAATAAAGGAATCAAGCCCAAAAAGTGACCAATAATTCAGATTTCCATTGACTATGAACCCAAAATCATTAGCAGGGGTTGCGACTGCATTCCCTGGTGGGTGATTCCAGCTTTGACTCAGAAGAATTGGCTGGTATCGGCTTTATTGTGGCCAATGTTAGAAAGTTTGATGGTTGTAGATGAACATAGGAATAATCCAGCCTTACAGTAACGGGTTTTTAGAAGTTGTACCAGAGAGCGATTATTGGCAGATTGCAGCCATACACATCAATGGGCAAGCCTACTGCCCTACTCCTCAGCTTTATCGTTCAGAAAAAGTGGCATTAGCAAAAGCAACAAGAATTTATGATTGGATAGCTGACCACGAACACCAAATCAGTGATGAGGCTTGCTACTGCTCTGAATTGAAACTCATCCTATGGCAGCAACCAAAAGTATCTTAGTTAACCAGGGAGATTGCTTGCCTTGGGCAAATCTGATAGTAGTTCTAAGTAGTAATCTATAATTTTTTACCAGTTTTTTTGGTTACTAGGTCGCTAGATTGGTAAATTATGAATTGATTAAGAAAAAATGCTTGAGAGACTGCATAATGAATAACAAACGAATCCTAACTTTTGTTAGTTGGGTATTTATAGCGTTTCCTAATCACATGAGGTACATCATAGCCCCCTCCCCGTTATTTCGTGGAGGGGGTTGGGGGTGGGGTTCTTGCACCTCACTCAACCGAGAACCGCTATATCTCGTTTTTACTAATCGTCGGCTGTAGTCAAACGACTACACCTAACTTATCCTCAACTGCTAGCCCAGCAGCCCAAACAGCAAATTTGACGATATCAGCAGCTGCTAGCCTCAGAGATGCAATGGACGAAATCAAACCTCTCTACAGTAAGGAAAAGCCAAATGTTACTCTGAGCTACAACTTTGGTTCATCAGGCGCTTTGCAACAACAGATTGAACAGGGTGCAGGAGTTGACGTTTTTATCTCAGCTGCAACTAAACAGATAGATGCTTTACAGCAAAAAGGTTTGTTAGTTGATGGGACTCGCAAAAACTTGCTGAAAAATCAAGTGGTGTTGATAGTACCCCAAAATTCCACAGTTGTGGCTGATTTCAAAGACTTAACTTCACCACGCATTAAGAAAATAGCCCTAATAAGCACATTTTTAGCACCAATCAGAAACTGTCAATCATAAGTTTTATTTCTTGAATAAATCGATTAAGTGCTTTCTGTGCTCCCAGCTTCAATTCAAACAAAATGCGATCGCGTACAAAAATAGTGACGATCGATTTAACCAAATGCTACGTTAACCTTTATGATGACGATAGCAACAAGCAAAAATCGTACCTGTTAAGTCAATGAAATGGATCTTAACAACTGCTCTGATTTTGAGCAGCACTACCCAATATTCAGCACAAGTAACAGATCAAATTAAACAACCAATTACTAATAAACAGCCTGCACAACCAGTTAAAACACCTGCTTCACCTCAACAACCTACTTCTCGACCAGTTTTTATTTTGCCAAAAGCACCTGCTCCATTAAGTCCTGTATCTGGGCGGAGAACAGGAATGGGTAGTCGAGATAATTGCCCTGCGGTTTCAACTCCGCTCACTGCCTTAGTACCATTTCAAGAGCAACAAAAGGTTGGCAAACAGACAAACAAATCAATTATTGGGACTGTAGAGGGACTAACCACTTTAGAACGGCCTACGTTTTGGTTTTACATTCCCTACACTAAGGATTTGTCTAACTCAAGCGCTGAATTTAGCTTACAGGATAGCGCCGAAAATGATGTTTATAGAAATGCGATCGCTCTACCTTCAGAGCCAAGTATTATTGGTATTTCTCTCCCTAGTACTGCTTCATTAGAAGTAAATAAGACATATCGCTGGTATTTGAAAGTACGTTGTAACCAAGAGACAGCAAGCATTCCCATATATGTAGAAGGTGACATTAAAAGAATCAATTTAAATGCTCGTGTTATGCAACAATTACAAGCCGCAAATGAGCCTCGACAAAAGATTATAATCTATGCTGAAAAAGGGATTTGGTTTAATGCTTTAAATATGCTAGCACAAATACGCATTTCTAATTCTAATGATGCATCTATTAAAAAAGATTGGCAAAGTTTATTGCAATCAATCAATTTAGATAATATTGCGATGATGCCCTTAATAAAATTACCAAACCGCTAATAATTTCAGATCCAGTCAGATCATGTCCGGCTAAAGACTTATTATTTAGACCGCAGGGAGCAGGGCGAAAGAGGCTTTTGGGATTTTTGCACAGATGCGGTAATCATAAGTCAATACGGTTCAGTTAAGGAAATTTATCCGTTGAGGCAGGCAGGGGGAGCAGGGGATGCAGGGGAAGCAGGGGGAGAAAAAAAAGCTTATCTGAACCGTATTGAATCATAAGTGATTAACCGGACTTGATATTAAGTATCTATAGGACTCATATTTGATTTTTAAGGGAGCTAGGTACACCTTTATTCCTTCTT
>NZ_JAVRBM010000066.1:0-51072 GCF_034531255.1 Nostoc sp. ChiQUE01b
CATGTCTGGAGTTAGTAACGAACATATTTTTGCCAATCCGGCATGTCTGGAGTGACTAATCAACGTCTTTTAGTAAGTCCGGCATGTTCCAATACTGCTCGGTTTGTGCATTTTTAACTCGGCATTGGGTTTGGGGAAAAGGTTAAAGGGTAAAGGTTAAAGGTTTTTTCTTTCCCCCTTTCCCCTTCCCCCTTTTCCCCTTAACCGACAAGTATTGCGGCATGTTCTGGAGTGACTAATGCTTGTTTTGTAGTTTCGTAGGGTGCGTTATGGACGAAAATCCTAACGCACCGTCCATGATGTTCGGTGCGTTACGCTGGCGCGATAACGCACCCTACCAAACTTATAAATAAAAATTACCATATTTGTGGATTTTGCTGAGCCAAAATTTAGTTTTAGTGGGGCATAGTAATGTTATCAACCTTAAAAGGTAATAGATTTATGTCTCAGAAAAAACGCACATCTCGCGTTCTAGAAAGTGCTGAGTTAAAATTTGCTGGACTCAAAGCAATAAATAGCAATTTGGATATTGGAGATAATTACAATATCGCAAAACTGACACAATTAATTGAAGAGTTACGCACTAAATTAGAAAATTATAATACTATTATCAGCATGATTGACTCTTCCAAAATAGAAATTGAAAAGTTAGAAAAAAATTTGGCTACTTACTGTGAGAATATGCTGATGGGGATTGGCTTTAAATACGGCAGAGACAGCCGTGAATATGAAATGGCTGGGGGAGTTCGTAAAAGTGAAATTCTACGTAAAAGTAGAGCAACTCGGTTAAAAACTGTTGCTAAAAAAGCAGCTAGCCAAAATTCCCAAGTTGTGTAGTCTCCCTAGTAAAAATATAATTGTAGGAACTTACCAATAAAAAAATACACGATTTTTCTTGTGGGGTGGACTTATTGTCCCCCCAAGTTTTCACCATGCCATATGTGATATCAAGTTCGGATAATTACTTATTATTAAAATCTCTTTGCGTCAGTCTTAATGGTAAGTCTTCTACCGAACATGATATGAATACTAGACCTCTTGCAAAAGTTACTTTTGCAAGAGGGGGGAAAGGGAAAAGGTTAAAGGAAAAAGGGTTTTTATTAGCCCTTTCCCCTTTACCCCTTACTCTTTTCCCCACTTCTGCAAGAAGTCTACTATACTTCATCAAATGCAGGTGGATAAACAACTTTTCCCTTACACTTTTTGTGATAACCTTGCAGTGGTTTAACCATGAAAAATTCTTCTGGTACTGGAAAGGGAGATTCTATTCCATAAATCACGGAAGTCTGAAAGCCAAAGCGAGTATAAAATTCTGGATGACCTAGTACAATTACTATGGCTTCTTTGTTTGCTTCGGCTATTTCTAACCCTGCTTTGATTAATGCACTGCCAATTCCTTGTCTTTGAAACTGGGGATAAACTGCTAAAGGTGCTAAACCAAGTACTTGTAATGTTTGTTTGTTCGCCAAATCAATATAGCTAAATAAAATGTGACCGACTACCATACCTTCAATTTCAGCAACTAGCGAAAGTTCTGGAATATAGCGGTCAGAATGGCGAATTCTTTCTACAAGTTTGGCTTCGTTGTCTTGACCAAAAGCTAATGTATTCACCTGTGCTATTGCTGGGTAGTCTGTCAAAGTTTCACAACGGATATTCATCATTTTAAAATCAATTCCATAAAAATCCAGTTCGCTCGATATTCTAACGGAATTTCTGTTTTTTCTAAGTACGGCTCGATATTGTAAAAGCCAAATGCACGATAAAGTGCGTGTGCTTCTTTTGCATAAGGCGCGGTGTCTAAGCGAAGTTTGGAGTAACCAATATCAGTAGCTTCATTGATGATAGCTTGTAATAATGCTCGACCTATTCCTTTTTGGCGGAATTGTGGTTTGACATACATCCTTTTAATTTCGCCAATATCTTGGTTAATGTTTCGCAAGCAAGCACAGCCAGCTATTTGTTCTTCATATTGTCCTAAAAGTAAGCGTCCTGAAGGTAGTAGAAATTCATCGAGTTGGGTGATATATTGCTCGAAGAATGTATTAACATCTATATTGATGTTATATTTTTGGCTAAAGATTAATTTAGTTTCATTAAAATAGTCAAAGAACAGGTTTTTGATATGAGATTTATGTTCTTCATTTTCTACAAGGATAATTTTGAGCAAAGTTTATGCCTCCGCTAGAGAAAACTAAGTTTGAGGTGCGTTAGCCTACGGCATAACACACCCTACTGGCGTGACTACAAATTGTTAACTATATCTTGAATCATTGATGGTTACAATTCCAGTAATTGATTTGGCTGCTTTCATGAATGGCAATGCAACAACTCGGCAAGCTGTTGTGAAAGAAGTTTATCAGGCTTGTCATGAAATCGGTTTTATGTACTTGCAAAATTCTGGTATGTCAAAAGATTTAATTGAGCAAGTATTCACGTATAGTAAATGTTTTTTCAATTTACCTTTAGAAGTTAAGCAAAAGCAAGCTTGGAATGATGAATTTAATAATACAGGATATGTTGCTATTGAGAGAGAACGCCTTGACCCGAATAAACCAGGTGACTTAAAAGAGGCGTTTAATGTCAGCAAAGAAGGTGCTGTGGGTATGGATGCTTGTATTGGGGCTTTTTATGATAGTTGCACAAACCTAGCTAACACAGTTTTGCAAACATTTGCTTTGGCGTTGGACTTGCCAGAAGATTTTTTTACCACAAGGCACAGCCAACATAATCATACCTTGCGATCGCTCCACTATCCCCCATTACAAACACCGCCTAAACCCGGACAAGTGCGTGCAGGGGAACATTCCGATTATGGGAGTATTACTTTACTTTTCCAAGATGATGTCGGCGGGTTGGAAGTACAAACAACAGCAGGAGAATGGATTCAGGCGGCTGCAATTACTGATACTGTTATAGTTAATACTGGTGATTTAATGCAGAGGTGGACAAATCATGTGTTTTGTTCAACTAAGCATCGGGTAATGATTCCTAATGACGACAGAGTAAACCAGTCTCGCTATTCTATGGCTTTTTTCTGTCATCCTAATGATGATGTAGAAATTGCTTGTTTGGAGAGTTGCAAAACAGGAAAATCACCAATTTATCCGTCTATCCTAGCAGGAGAATATCTTTTACAACGGTTACAAGCAACTTATGGTAATTCGTAATTAGGGAAGATATTTAAGATGCAAACTTACGACTGGATTGTGGTTGGCGGTGGGATTACGGGTGCTACGCTTGCTTATGAATTAAGGAAAGCAGGCTTTGGTGTACTTTTGGTGGAAGAATATGAAATACCACAGAATGCAACTCGCTATAGTTATGGTGGACTTGCTTATTGGTCGGGTACTACACCACTAACTCGCCAATTGTGTGAAGATGCGATCGCTCGTTATCATATCCTATCCCAAGAGTTAGACGCTGATATCGAATTTCGGGAATTAGATTTGTTACTAACTATTCCAGCAGCTAGTGACCCAGAAGCGATCGCTGCGTTATATAGTAATTGTGCTGTTGTACCGCGTTTACTGGACGTACAAGCAGCTAGTGAATTGGAACCGCTAATAAATCAACAGGCGATATCTGGCGCTTTAACTGTTAAACACGGTCATATTCATCCACAAAAAACTGCACAAGCTTACATTCAAGCTTTTTTGCGTAGTGGAGGTGAACTCCAAGTTAGCAAAGTATTGCAAATATTGGAAAATGGCGTACAAACCACCAATGCAACTTACCACAGTGCAAATGTCGTCATCTGTGCAGGTGGACTTAGCCGCCAACTATTAAAATCAGCTGGTATTTCCTTGAAGATATATTTTACCCACGCAGAAATAATTGAAACTGCACCAGTTGATATCAGGTTACGCACCTTAGTTATGCCAGCAAATGTGCAACGGTATCAATTAGAAGCCCAATCTACTCAAGTCGAGCAATTGTGGGATGAACCAGGTAATGAACCAGTACCAGCGATTTTAGATGCCGGGGCAATTCAGTTTCAAGATGGTAGTTTGCGTTTAGGTCAAATTAGCCGCGTTCTTACAAATCCTCATGCGGAGGTAAACTCACAAGCGAGTGAACGCTGGTTGCGAGAAAGTGTCGGGGAAGTCTTACCAGCTTTGGGGAATTTACCAGGAACTTGGCATCATTGCTTAGTGGCATTTAGTAACAATCAATTTCCTTTAATTGGTACTGTTCCTGGATTTGAAAGCATTCATGTATTTTCTGGATTTAGTAACCCCCTGGTAATCGTACCACCCTTAGCAGAGCGCTTTGCTAAATTTGCAACTGGCAAGGAAGATACAATTATTAGAGAAATAATTAATTAGGGCTGACGCAAAGATGGGGAGACGCGGGGACGCGGAGAGTTTTAAATTATTAAGGCATAGGCGTAGGTTGGGTTGAGGAACGAAACCCAACATCCAAAAACCTTGCATTCTTGGGTTTCACTCCGTACCCCTAAGGGGAACTAAGGTACAACCCAATCTACACTCTGTTCCCTGTTCCCTACTCACCGATTACAGCCAATTTCCAATCAGAATAAATGGTGCCCAATAATAAGGGTGATTATATTGGATATCAATCTCTGTTTCTTTGGCATTAATCAGTTTCAATTGAGCAATTTGTAAAGCTTGTGCTTTACTCATTTTTGATTCACGTAATTTACTATAAAACTCTGCCACTAAATTAGCTGTAGACTCATCCCCCACAGACCATAGTGAAGCCATTGCACTTTTAGCACCAGCTTGTAACGCCACACCTGCTAATCCTAAGGTTGACCTATCATCACCAACTGCTGTTTGACAAGCGGTTAGTGCTAATAATTCAACTAAGTTAGAACTATTATTAGTTTGACGTAGCAATGTTTCTAGTTGATTAATTGTGAGTTTGTCATTATTTCCTGTGACTAAGAATGTATCTTCTGCAATTGTGCCGAATTGTGCGTGAGTTGCAACGTGAATAATTGGATAAGATGTGTTTTGAATTTCTTGTTCTAAATTGCTAATTGTAAATTCCTGATTTTCTAACTTTTTAGTATTTGCAAATAGTTCTTGCACTGCCTTTGTTTCTAGAGGAACATTCGTTAATGCTTCAAATAATTTATCGTCGATTTTTGCTTCTTGACTGACAGCTAAAATTAAGGCTCTACTTGATTTAATATTAACTTTTTGTGTCGAGGTTAATTGTAAGCTGGGAGTACTAGCGATCGCATATTTTTCGATCAAATATTTTTTGTCTTTTTTATCATAAAGTGCAGCCATCGGCACATTACGCAAAAAGCTATCTTGGATAAATACTAAAGTTGTAATTTTGTTAGCACTTAAATCATCCTCAAAGGGACGGATGATTAATTCATAGAGATTTTCTGCATCTTTAGTATTATAATTAACATCTCGTTTCCCTCGAACTAACCCAGTGTAAAAGTTTGTAATCTCCTGGCGAAGAGTTTCCTGATTTTTATCTATCCATTGCAAATGTCTTTCTTGATTAGGTAAAATCAAGATAACTCCTGTCTTACCTTTAAGAACTATTGAACTAATAAATGCAGTATTGTCCTCTACGACCTCGGTAACATTTTTGTTATTAATTGCTGTTAAAATACAATCATTACCAAAGTAATTTTGAATTTCTGCTAATCTGAGGGAATTTATTGTAGTTAAGGCAGCATTTAAGGCTGGACTACTCAGTTGTTTATTACTAGTATTACTTGCTGAGGCAAATTCTAATTGAAGTTGTGCTAGCTGACGATAAACAGGCTCAATAATATCACGAAAATCAAACTGAAAATCACGGTCTGCAATCAGAATGTCGCTGCGTAACTCTTCTAGAATATTGTATGCTCTTTGATAAAAAGGAAGTGCCTCAATATTTCTATTCTGTGCTTCTAAAACTCTTCCCGCTTGCCATTCCCATAAATATAAGCTATCTTTAGCTTTTAATTTTTGATCTGCTAACCAAATTGCCTTATTAGTTAATTCCCAAGCTTGTTGATATTTTTTTTCTTGGCACTCATAGAAATGACCAAGCGCTCCTAAAGCATAAGATTCAGAACGAGAGTCTTGCAATCTCTGAGAAATATTTATAGCTTTATTAAATAATTCCTTTGCTTGCGCGTTTGGTAATTTTAGCTTTGCCAAACATTGAGTTAATGGTGAAGTTAATTCCTCATCGACAGCAGGCAAATTTGCTAAATTGATCGCTGCATACACTTTATTCATAGAATCGGGTAATTTATCCAACAGTTCCAAAGATTCTTGAATATTTTCTTGCAACTGATTTTGAGGTATTAAACTGATTGTTTTGGAGTGGTAAAAAAGCTGAATCAGATTAAGCAGACTTCGGATTTCACCAGATTTATTATCTTGTTGACGAGCTTCTTTGAGACTTGATTGGAAATATTCTAGCGCTTGCTGATAATCATTTTTGGCCTTTTGTTGGAATTCCCTTGCTTTAGAAATACTTTGTTGTTGAGCCGATTTTGTACGTAGATTCCAAAGTTGGGCGCGACTGGCGTGAGCATTACCTAAACTATTTAAGATTGCAAAATTATATGTTTGATTGTTAGTCTTTTTAGCAGCTTCTAGATATTGAATTGCTACATCATAATTACCTCGAAGGCGATAAGCTTCGCCAAGACTTCCTAATGCTGCAATTTCCCCTGCTTTATCTTGTTGTTCTGAAGCTATTTTTAATGCACTACCTTGCTGACATGCTAGATTTTCGATATTTTTGGCATCAGAGACACCGCATAAAAAATTAATTGCCTTTCCTGTTTGTCCAAAACTACTGTAAGCTTGTGCTATTTCTGTTAATATTCGCCCTACTTTCTGCCAGTTTTGTTGAGAACGATAGTAATTATTAACTTGCTCCCAATAACTTAGAGCTTGCTCATTTTCACCCAGTTGTTGATAAGTTCGTGCTAAATTTTCATTGGCGATCGCCACATTATTATAGTTCTTTTTTTGTGTATATAACTCTAAAGCTGCTTTCCAAGATTGAATTGCAGCCCGAAAGTTTCCTGCTTGATAACTTTCAACACCTTTGTTAACTAATTGATCGGCATCAGGAGCTTGAGCTTGGACTAACTTGCCGATACTTAGTTGGGGACTTGTCAATTGCACATTATTCAACCATACACAAAGGGTGAAACTGACAAAAAATAAAATTGTTAACCAATAATGAGTAGTTGATTTAGAAAATTTTTTGATCACGGGAAAACAAAGGTTAATAGTGATTATAAATAAGCTTATTACAAATAAAATCAGATGAGTTGTATATTTGTCAACTCATTGCAAAAATATTTACGTAAGTAATTAGCCATAGCAAATTTCAGGCATATTGGCTATGTAGTTTTCTGCAATTGCTACAACATTATTAAGTATTATTCAGATTTTATTTATGAAGTAAATATATAAGAGGTAAAAATTACTTTCTCACAAATCATGATGAATAAATTGCACAAATTACTCATGACTACCACAGTCATAATATTCTTTAGTGGCATTCCCTTTGGTGAAACACTAGTTCAAGCGCAAGAAGCAGCATATCTGCAATGCATTAAAGAATATACTAATTTAGGTATCTCAGCAGATGCGGCATTAGCTGAATGTCAAAAAACTAGTTTGGCTGAGTGTGTTCAACGTTTAATTACTCAAAAATATGTGGCTAAATCAGTATCAGAATCTAATGGACGTTACTTAATTGATTTGGGTGCAAGTGAGACAACATGGCTAGAAGGTAACGGATGGAGAAGCAAAAAATGTAGCCCTAACACAGAAGGGGCATCTAAAAAACAAACCCAGCAATTTGTGTCAGGAACTTCGACCGAAACCGTTCTCTATGAGTGGTTTAGACAGGGCTGGTGCAAAGAACCACAAATAGATTTAGGCCAAAGTTACTCTGTTGATGAAGCAAAAACAATTTGTGAATTGGGTTTGCAGCCAAAAGAATAAAGTGCGATCGCTCTTTAACCGATTTATTATAAATCAGCGATCGGCGCATTTAAGTAAGTCGCCGATAAAAGTTCAATCTAGGTGAATAAATATAAATTCGATGTCAGGTGTGTTGTCAGATAGCGCAACGCACCTTGAATTGTTGACGGTGCGTTAGCCTACGGTATAAAGTACCATACTTCAGATTTATTAATTCTGAATTCTGCTATATTTACATGTCATTTGAAACAAGCTACTATTTTTACGTCTTTAATTACACCGTTAAAGGCGGTTAACTAGAATTGTGACTAACCAATATTATTCAAAATTGCGCTTATCTTTTGGACTAATCCTGAGCTTTGCTTTGACAACTAATATTAGCGTCTTAGCTCAAGTCACAGCCGATCAAACCTTGGGAACACAAGTTATAGATAATGGGCCATTTTCTTTTATTGAAGGTGGAACAACTGTTACTAATACAAATCTATTCCATAGTTTTAGCAGTTTTAGTATTCCTAATGGCAGTGGGGGAATTTTTCTCAATGATTCCAATATTATCAATATATTTGCGCGAGTAACTGGTGGGACAACATCTGATATTCAAGGATTGATTTATGCCCAAGGTGCTGCTAATTTATTTTTGATAAATCCCAATGGTATTATCTTTGGAGAAAATGCCCGATTAAATATCGGTGGTTCTTTTGTAGCTACCACAGCTAATGCAATTCAATTTCCTGGCGGGGCTGAATTTTCTTTAACTTCACCAGTTGCACCAGACAATACTTTACTCAGTATTAATCCTACAGCATTTCTGTTTAACCAAATTGCTGCCCAAGGTGTCAACTCAATTGAAAATCAGGGGATTTTGAGAGTTAATGACAATAAAAGTTTAATATTACTTGGTGGTCGTGCGTCATCTACACCTGAATCTACAGGCCAAATTCTAATGGATGGAGGGCAGGTTATAGCACCAGATGGCAGAGTCGAGATTGGTGGATTAACTGCACCTGGAACAGTAGGACTGAATATTGATGGCAACAATTTCAGCCTGACTTTCCCTGATGATGTAGCAAGAACAGATATCTCACTTGAAAATCAATCTCTCGTTGCTGTTTTTGGTGCAATTGGCGGTGATATTGTAGTGAATACCAATAATCTTAAATTACTTAATAGCAATATTTATACAGGTAGAACTAACCCAGGTTCATCTCAAATTCAAGGAGGTGATATTTTAATTAATGCTAATGGAATTGTTAGCTTAGAAAATGGAAGTCTTATTGGTAATATAGGAGTAGAAACAGGCAACACAGGAAATATTAACATTACTGCCGAATCATTAGAAATTATAAGTAGTGGAATTTTTGCAGATGCAATCAATAGTAACACAAATCCTATTGATATCAAAGTTAAGGATACAATTACTTTGTCTGGGGAAAATAGTACAATCAACAATCAAGGTATTGGTGGTATTAATATTCAGGCAAAAAATATTTTACTTCAAGACACTAGCTCTTTATCAAGTAGAACGGGGAATGTGAATATTCAAGCCGATGAATCAATTATTTTGAATAATCAAGCTTATATTGATACAAGTAGCTTAGAACTAGAAAATACGGGTAATTTATCAATTATTACTAATCTTTTGAGTCTGAATAATGATTCTAATATATCAGCAATTAACATTCAAGGGACGAATGCAGGAAATATAAATATTAAAGTTACAGAACTGAATGCAGAAGATAATTCTTCTATTTTTGCTTTTAGCGCTAATTCACCTACAAGAGGTAATGGAGGTGATATTACTATTGATGCAGAACAAATATTATGGAATAGTAGTAAAGAAATAAATGCTGCAAGCGATACTGGTAATGCAGGCGATATAACTATTAATACTAACTTTTTACAGTTAACAGATGGAGCTATCAATACTGCAAGCTTTGGTACAGGTAATGGAGGGAAGATTCTTGTTAACAGCAAAAATAGTGTAGTTCTTAATAATGCTGATATTTCTAGTGAGATCAGAGAAGGTGGGGCGGGTAATGCCGGTGATATTACAATTCAGACATCAAGATTAAATTTAAGTAATGGCAGTCAAATTATTGCAGGTATTAGTGGGTCAACACAAAATCTTCCTGGAGGGCAAGGTAAAGGTGGAAATATTCTCATTAATGCTGCGGATGCTGTAATAATTTCTGGAACTAATGCTAATGGATTTCCTAGCTTATTATCGACTCAAACCGATAGAGGAAGTGTTGGTCAGGCAGGAGATATTGTAGTTAACACAGATTATTTTCGCTTAGAAAACAACAGCAGTGTAACGGCAGATACTAAAAATTCTAATAATGGAGGTGATATCACCATTAATGCTCGTGTATTTGAAGCATTTACTGGAGGGCAAGTTTTTACAACAACCAACAGTAGCGGCAATGCTGGTAATATCACTATCAATGCTACAGATGAAATTACTATTTATGGCTTAGTCAGTGGTATATTTACAACTACAACAGCAAACTCTATTGGTAATGGGGGGACAATATATTTATCCACAAATAACTTAAATCTAGCTAATGATGCTAGAGTTTTTGCACGCAGTGAAGGAGAAGGTATTGCAGGCGATATTAATATTATTGCTAAAGGTAATTACAGTGCGAATAATAGTTTAGTCAGCGCAAATTCTGAAAAATCAAGCGGTGGCGATATCAATATTATTGCAAGAAATATTAGTCTACGCAACAATAGTGATATTCGTACTGACTTATCTACAGGGCAAGCAACTGGAGGTGATATCAGCCTCAATGCTGACACCATTATCGTTTTAGAAGATAGCGACATTCTCGCTTTTGCACCAGAGGGTCAAGGCGGTAATATTACTTTTAACACTCGTGCTTTATTTAGTGATTCTCTCTATAACCCTACACAAACATTAGCTGATAGAAATAGTCTTCAGTCACTAAATAATAATAATCGTTCTGACATTAATGCTACTGGTGTAATTTCTGGTAATATCATCGGTGTGCCTGATATCACTTTTATCCAAAACAGCCTGACAGAATTACAAGATAATCCCATTGATACTAATGCGCTGATTGCTAATATTTGTATCGCCCGTAGTCCCAAGCAAGAAGGTACTTTTTTAATCACAGGTGTTGGTGGTTTACGATCTCGTCCTGGGGATGCTTCAGCTTCAACTTATCCTACAGGTGATGTACAGAATGTTGCCAATGATAGTGTAACTAGTCAGTGGAAAAAGGGTGACTTGATTATTGAACCAGAAGGAGTGTATCGACTAGCAAATGGACAATTAGTGATGAGTCGAGAGTGTCGCTGAGGATTAAGCACATTAGGGCAGGCAAGATGCCTACCCCACAAGATAATGATTTATTGATTAAAAATCTTTAAGCAGCGACGAAAATATCTGCGTTGGTTAGGGACAATCCAGTGTTAAGTGTAGCAATTTGGATTTTAGCGATCACTCCTGTACCATCTTGGTCGAAGAACAGAGAACCGTTGCCTTTATCATAAAGAAATCTTTGGCTAGCTGTACTTGCTGCTGAACCGAGGAAAAATTGACTAGCAGCGATGGCGGCACCAGCAACTAACCCGCCACCAAAAGCAGCCCTAGAGACGGCAATCGTATCATCAATGACGCTAAAATCAGTAATTTTGTCGATTCCTTCAGTGCGAAAGTTGAATGTAAAGCGATCGCTGCCACTACCACCAGTTAGTGTATCGTTCCCAGTACCACCAACAAGGACATCATTACCAGTACCACCAATTAGTGTATCGTTACCACCGCCGCCAGTTAGGGTATCATTCCCCGTACCCCCATCCAGAAAATCGTTGCCAATGCCAGCTGTTTGAACTGTAAATTGCAGCGACCAACTATTGAGCGTACCAGCAACTGCAATTTCATCATCTCTGACTTCTAGTTTCCATGTGCCATTGGGGTTTTTATTGTCAAAAGCAGATAGCAGCCCTTCTGGTTTGAAACTTCCGCTAAAAGGCGCAGTCCCAAGTGTAATTGATGTTGCTGCTTCATCATCCAATGTCGTGTTAGTAAAATTAATGTTACTACCGCCGACATCAGTAAACAATTCCACGCGAGTCCCTGTTGGACTAATCAGAAAAACATCTAGATCAGAATCCCAGTTGTGCTTAATATTTAAAGTGACGTTGACATCAGCAATCGATGTCGGTAAACCACTGACGGCTAAACTAGATGTAATTGTAGACAAGTCAGGGATACTAACAGGAGAGTTATTGCTAAAGGTTTTGGTTTCGTTAGTAGCTCCATCACCAACTAGACTATCATTCCCAGCACCACCATATAGTGTGTCATTGCCAGCGCCGCCATTGAGTTGATTGTTAGCACCGTTACCTGTAATTGTGTTGTTGAGATTGTTACCAGTGCCGTTGATTGCAGATGTGCCTGTGAGAATCAGATTTTCTAAATAAGCTGGACCTAAGTTAAAGTTGTAGGCAGACTCAACTGTGTCTGTACCTTCATTAAGGTATTCATAGATACTGTAGTAACTATCGCCATTGATTATATAGCGATCGTTGCCAGTGCCCCCATACAAAGTATTATTGCCAGTACCGCCATTGAGGGTATCATTACCAGCGCTGCCATAAAGCGTGTCATTCCCCGCGCCACCTACAAGACTGTCATTTCCAGCTTTGCCATCAATGAGATCGTTTCCGCCTTCCCCAGACAGATAATTGTTGTATTCATTTCCTGTTAAACTGTCATTAAAGTTACCTCCTATGGCATTTTCAATCACAGATATACCGCCTTTGGAATTAGCGATGGTAAATCCGCCTTTAATACCAACAACTCGACTAAGAAAGCCACCAGCACCAGGATCGTTATTCGCCAAAGTTGCATTATTCAAGTCAATAATTACTGAATTAGTTGCCCCTTGACCAGATATTGTATCTGTTCCGCCTGCATCCCAAATACAAGACCAATAGGTTCCAACGCCATTAAAAGTAGGAAGCGAATAAACATTATTACCTGTATTGTATGACTTATTAATACCGTAAATATGTTGGATAGCTGCAATATCAAATGCCATTGGCCCCGCAGCATAACCCCAATTTGTTTCATACCCAGGAGAATAGGGACTTTGAATATCAACGTAAGACATGACTGTGGTGACAAACTGATTAAGGGCGTAGTCACCAAAATCTCCAGAGTAATCAACACCAGGAAAAATAGAAGAAGTTCCGCCTTCATCGTGGGGATGAGCTAATCCCAAAGCATGACCAATTTCGTGAACAAAAGTATAGTAAGAATAGCCACCAACTGCTAAAGCAGCATCAGGATTGTATTGGTAAGGTTCCCAGTTAACTAAAACATCTCCTTCTGCAAGAAAATCGAAAGATTCTCCTGGTGGGCTTGCTATACCTAGTACGCCATCGCCAAAAAGAGAAGAATCAACAACATGAAAGGTTAACTCAGCTTGAGAATCGTTAAAACCAGAATATTCTAGTTGGAAGTTAGCTACATTTGACCAAGCTTTGATTGCATTAGTAAAGGCATTTATTTCAGCATTGTCGAAGAAATAATCCCAAGATTTGTTATCAACAAAAGAATAGGTCAGTTTTCTATTGTCGTTTTCAATTTTCCAACGACTACCCCATAGTAAACCGTCTACGTAGGCTAAACCAGTTTTAGGAACACCAGTAGCAGAACCAACAAAAGTAGACATTTGTTTCTCCTTTTCGCAATCAAAATGAGAGTAAAAATAGTAGTCAGCTTTGATTTCTGAGCTTACTTATAGAATTAGGGAATAGGAAATAAAGCTGAGAAACCAAGGAACAAAATATAGAGTAAGAAAAGTACGAAAATTATTCGCTCAGGTTTCATGCAGTGTTATATGCATAATTGTGTATGGCAGATTGCAGAAAACTGCATTGTAATTTAACTGGTGATATGCAAAAGATTATGCATTAGTCTGGATTTCGTGAAAAATAGCGATCGCTCCAACAGAAATACTAGTTAATAGCACAATCTCTGGTAATATGATTGCGGTATCTGATACAGCCCTACTTAATTATTCGTAACCAATAAGATCCCCGACTTTTTGGATAAGTCGGGGATCTGAGCCTATAAATTTACATAAATTTAAGCCATGATTAATCAATCTTATTTAAATTGGTATTGGCGCTTAGGGCTATCAATTACTTTAAGTTTTATAACAAACCTCAGTGCCTTAGCTCAAGTAACACCTGACCAAACTTTGGGAACACAAGTTACAGATATTGGCTTGGGTTCTTATATTTCAGGTGGCACAACAGTTGGCAATACAAACCTATTTCACAGTTTCAGCAGTTTTAGCGTTCCTAATGATGGCGGAGCAATTTTTCTTAACGATTCCAACATTAGTAATATCTTTGCACGAGTAACTGGTGGAACAGCATCTAATATTCAAGGATTGATTTATGCCCAAGGTGCTGCTAATTTATTTTTGATGAATCCCAACGGCATTATTTTTGGAAAAAATGCCCAGTTAAATATTAGTGGTTCATTTGTAGCTACCACAGCTAATGCAATTCAATTTCCTGGCGGTGCAGAATTTTCCTTAACTTCTCCAGTTACACCCAATAATTCATTACTCAGCGTCAATCCTACAGCATTTTTATTTAATCAAATTGCTAACCAAGGGGCAAACTCAATAGAAAATCGTGCGATTTTGGCGGTTCCCAATAATAAAAGTTTAATCCTACTTGGCGGTCGCATCTCACCTACACCTGAATCTACAGGACAAATTCTAATAGATGGAGGACAACTCGCCGCGTTAGACGGTAGGGTAGAGATTGGTGGGTTAACTGCACCAGGAATAGTAGGACTTAATGTTAATGACAACAACTTAAGCTTGACTTTTCCTGATGGTGTGGCGAAAACAGATATCTCACTTGTAAATCAATCTGTGGCTATTGCTACTGGTGCTGGTGGTGGTGATATTGTAGTTAATGCTAATAATTTGAATTTAGAAAATTCTAGTTATTTCTTCACTGGTATAAATCAAAATCAAGGAACTTCTGACACCAAAGCAGGTGATATTGTAGTTAATGCTAGTGGAGTTGTAACACTCAATGAAAATAGCATTTTTGGAAATATTGCTTTAGGTATTGGAGATAGTGGTAATATCAATGTTAGTGCGCGATCGCTAAAAATGAATAGTGGTAGTATTCAAGCAATTGCCACAGAGGGTAATTCAGGAATTGTTAATATCAAAGTTGAAGATACAGTTTCCCTATCTGGAACAAACGCTAGTGGTTTCGGTAGTTTGATTGCAAGCGCGGTTCAACCACGTGACACCTCTATATCTACAGAACAAACCTTTTCAGGAACGCCAACCTACGGGAGAAGCGGTGGTATTGATATCCAAGGACGAAATCTTTTGCTCACAGATGGTGCTTTAATAAGTGCTACGAACATTTTTGCAAATGATTCTGGAGATATTAAAATTCAGGCTTTTGATACAATTAATTTGAACAATTTTGCAGCAATATTGTCTATAAGTTCTGATGGAAAAGGAAATGCAGGTAATTTATCGATTACTACCAATTATTTGAATTTGGAAAACCAGTCTCAAATCTCAGCTAATACTCTTGGTGGTAACGGTGGCGATATGAATATTGCGGCTCAGAGTATTAGTTTAGATAATTCTTTTATTTCTGCATCTGCTAATTCTTCTTCTGAAGTTATATCTAATGTCGGTGATGCTGGCAATATAAATATTAAAACTGGAAGACTTACTTTAACAAATTATGGAACTATACTTTCTGTTTCTGGAGAACCAGAACCAGGCGAAACAATTGGACGTGGCGGAGATATTAATATTACAGCCACTGATTTAATAGAAATCGATCCTAAAGGTTCAACAGATAGAATTACTGGTATTTCTGCCACAACTTTTAGCAATAGTCGTGCAGGTGATGTAACACTAGACACTAAAAATCTCCTGGTGAGAAATGGCGGTTATATCACAGTAGGAGCTATTAATAATTTGGGTGGTGATGCAGGTAATATTACTATCAATGCATCAGATTCTATTGATTTAATTAGCTCAAACGCTAATTTTCGTAGTTTAATCTCTACACAAGTTCAACCTGTAGGTAATGGCGGTGATATAACAATTAATACTAAACGTTTGCAGTTAACAAATGGAACTATCAGCGCTGGAACTTTTGGCAAGGGTAATGCTGGTGATATCTTTATTGCCAGCAATGATAGGGTTGTTGTTGACAACGGTATAATCGATAGTCGCGTAGGAGCAGGCGGAGTTGGTAATGCTGGAGATATTAAAATTCAGACACGAAAGCTAACTTTAACTAACGGTGGTGCTATTAGTACTTTAATTGCTGAAGCAACGGGAAATTTGCCTGGTGGACAAGGTAAGGGTGGAAGTATCCGCATTGATGCTGCTGATGCAGTAACTATTTCAGGAACTAATATAAATGGAAATGCAAGTGGAATATCAACCGAAACCCAAAGTGGGGCGCTTGGTCAAGGTGGAGATATCATAATCAACACAGATTATTTCCGTCTAACAGACAATGCTTTTGTATCAGCAGCAACTAGTAATTCTAGTAACAGCGGTAATATAACTTTGAATACTCGTGTATTTGAAGCATCAAATGGTGGATTGATAACTACAGGAACTGTTGACAGTGGTAAATCTGGTGACATTACTATCAATGCCGCAGATAGTATCACTATCTCTACCAACTCAGATAATATCACTGGCTTATTTGCAGGTACTAGTTCTACTGGAAACGGCGGAACAATATTCTTATCTACAACTAACTTTAATTTATTTACAAGCGATTTAAACTTACCTAATAACGTTGCTGGAGTTTCTACAAGGAGTAATGGAAGAGGTGTTGCAGGCAATATTAATATTACTGCTAAGGATAATTTTAGGGCAAATAATAGTTTAGTAAACGCACAATCCGAACAAGCAGGCGGTGGTAGCATCAATATCACTGCGAGAAACATTCGCTTACTTAATAACAGCGACATCCGCACCGATTTATCTACAGGTGAAGGTAGTGGAGGTAATATTACCCTCAATGCCAACACTATTATTGCCTTAGAAGATAGCGATATTCTCGCCTTTGCGCCAGAAGGTCAAGGTGGTAACATTACTTTTAACACTCGTGCTTTGTTAACTTCACCACTATATCGCCCTACACAAACTTCAACTGATATAAATACCCTTCAGTCATTAAATAATAACGATCGCACCGATATCAACGCCAGCGGTGCAATATCTGGTAATATCATCGGTGTGCCCGATATTACTTTTATCCAAAATAGCATCACAGAATTACAATCTAATCCCATTGATACTAATGCGCTAATTGCTAATAGTTGTATTGCTCGTAGTGCAAAGCAAGAAGGTACTTTTTTAATTACAGGTGTTGGTGGTTTACCTGCTCGTCCTGGGGATGCTTCAGCTTCAACCTATGCCACAGGTAATGTGCAAAATGTTACTAATGATAATGCAAGACATCAGTGGAAAAAAGGCGACTTGATTATTGAACCCCAAGGAGTGTATCGACTAGCAAACGGACAATTGGTTATGAGTCGAGAATGTGGTTGAGGCTAAGACGAATGGAACTGAAATTTATAATAAACATTTCTCAAAAATCATTGCAGACACGGTTTAATTTATTGGGCTGTGTTGCATTACAAATGTTATTTTTTAGCAACTGTGTTTTTGCCCAAAGTAACATTATACCGGATAATACTTTAGGTAGCGATCGCTCCATCGTCACACCTCTAGACACCACCAACAACTTACCAGTTGACTTAATCGATGGTGGCACAGTTCGTGGCATCAATTTATTTCACAGCTTCCAAGAATTTAATGTCAGCGAAGGACGAGCAGCATACTTCTTAATTAATAACTCTGACATTCAAAATGTCTTAACTCGCGTTACAGGTAAAAACCCCTCAGAAATTTTCGGGACTCTGGGTATAATTAGCGATTCTAACCCGAATTTATTTCTAATTAACCCCAATGGTATTATCTTTGGCCCCAACGCTAGTTTAGATGTGGGGGGTTCATTTGTTGCCACAACTGCTAATGGCGTTAATTTGGGACAAACGGGTATATTCAACGCTTCCGAACCTGCCAAAAGTAATTTACTCAGCATCCAACCTTCAGCATTATTTTTTAATGCTGTTAACAACCAAGCAGAAATTATTAACAATTCTAGGGCTATATCTACAGTATTGGGTTCTGCGTTGAATGGCAATCCTCAACGTCAGATATCAGGATTAACAGTACTTGATGGCAAAGATTTATCACTTATGGGGGCAAATGTAATTTTGGATGGAGGGTTTATATATGCTCCTGGTGGGCGGGTTGAATTGGGAGGTTTGACAGAACTAGGAATAGTTAATTTAGATTCTACAGGTTGGCGTTTTCCTGATAATGTAGCACGAGCAGATGTATCCCTTGCAAATAGCTCTTCTGTTTTTATGGCATCTGGCGGTGGAGGTAGTATTGCTGTTAACGCCCGCAATTTTAATCTTGCAAGCGGAAGCAGTTTCATCGTAGGTATCAATCGAGGTTTAGGAAATATTAATAGTTTCACAGGAAATATTGAAATTACTGCTACCGATAACGTGACTATTGAGGGTACAAATTCGTCTACGACTGGAATTATCAATGCAATACAAGGTACTGGGAATGCGGGAGATATAGTTATCAATACAGGTAATTTTGAAATTATTGGTAATGCCTTAATAGGTTCCTTCACTGCTGGAAAAGGTAATGCTGGAAATATTGATATTCGAGCTAGAGACAAAGTGACAATTTCGGGAATTGGTTCAGAAAGTTCAATTAGTAGCTCTGTTGGAGAAACAGCTGAAGGTAGGGGAGGAAATATTACTATCCAGACAAAAACTTTTGCTTTAAATAATGGTCAAATTAGCGCCAATAGTTTAGGACGCGGGAATGCAGGTAATATTCAAATAAATGCTGCTCAATCTTTTAGCATTAAAAATGCACAAATAGCAACTAGTAATTTTGGACAAGGAGATGCAGGAAATATCACAATAGAAGCAGAAAAGGCGGATATTGTATTTGATTCAAGTCTAATATCCAGCGGTGCGGGGGGAAGTGTATTATCAGGAACCATCACTAGTGGTCAAGCTGGTGATATTGTAATAAAAGGGCGATCGCTTTCTTTAACTAACAACATTATTCAAACTACTACCGTAGGACAGGGAAACGCAGGAAATATAATTTTAGACATACAAGATAATGTTTCTTTCGCAAATAGTTTTATCGTTGGTGTAGTTGCTGATTCAGCTACTGGTCAAGGTGGTAATGTTACTATTGAATCTGGTTCCCTTTCTCTAACTGATGGTTCGGAAGTGAATGTTAGCACAGCAGGTAAAGGCGATGGAGGAAAGATATTTATCAATACGGGTTTGCTAGAACTTACTAATAATTCATTCATCGGTTCTAACACTCTTGGAGAAGGAAATGCTGGCAATATAACTATCCAAGCTAGAGATAAAATCTCAATTTCAGGAAACGATAATCAAAGTGGAATAACTAGTAGTGTTGGAGAGTCAGGTATCGGTAACGGAGGAGATATTGATATCCAAACAGGTTCGCTCTTATTAAATAACGCTTTTATTTTTACAGGTAATCTCGGAGCAGGAAAAGCAGGTAATATCCGCATCAATGCTTCTAATTTGATTTCTGCAAGCGGTAACAATTCTGCGATAGCAACTTCTACCGCCGCAGAGGAAAATGCAGGAAATATAACTATCGAAGCAAAAAATGCCTCTGTTTATTTTGAAGGGACTGTGGTACAAAGCGTTGCAGGAAGCAATTCACAAGGGAAGGTAAGCGATGGTGAGGGTAAGGGAGGCGATATCACAATTAAAGCGCGATCGCTTTCTTTAAGCAACGATGCTTATCTACAAAGCAGCGCTTTCGGACAAGGAAATGGAGGCAATATATTTCTAGAAGTGCAGAATGATATATCGTTAAGCAACTCTTTCATAGATAGTGGAGTGGTAGATACAGCTACTGGTAAAGGTGGTGATATTAATATTCAGGCTGACTCGCTTTTTTTGACAGACAACTCTTTTGTAAATAGCAGCAGTACTGGTAAAGGAAATCCAGGTAATATATCTATTAAACTTGGTAATACATTACGTAGCAATAACAGTACAATAGGTACAGCTAGCACACAATCTTCAGGTGGCGCTATTAATATCACAGCGACAGATATACGGCTGCGCGGTGATAGCGATATTCGTACAAATGTCCTCAGTGGTGCAGGTGGTGGTGGTAATATTACCCTTACTGCTAATACCATCATTGCCTTAGAAGACAGCGACATCTTAGCATTTGCTAGTGATGGTAGAGGCGGCGATATTACTTTTAACACCCAAGCATTTTTAAGTTCTTCACTCTACCGTACCCAAGCTCAAACAGGCGATAGAGCAAATTTGAGAACAGAATTAGAGGGAAATAATCGCGCCGATATCAACGCCAGTGGTGCAGTTTCTGGTAATATCATCGGTGTGCCTGACATCACCTTTATCCAAAACAGCCTCACGGAATTACAAGATAATCCTATTAATACTAATGCGCTAATTGCTAATAGTTGCATTGCTCGCAGTTCCAAGCAAGATGGTACTTTTTTAATTACAGGCGTTGGTGGTTTACCTACTCGTCCTGGCAATGCTTCCGCTTCCACCTATTCCACAGGTGATGTACAAAATATTAGTAATCAGTGGAAAAAAGGCGACTCAATTATTGAACCTGAAGGTATTTATCGACTAGCGAATGGTGAATTAATAATGAGCCGAAAGTGTCGTTAAAAAGTACAGTTCGTCTTAAGGGCACAACAATGTTGTGCCCCTACCTGTGTATTTCATTTATCTGAAAAATCCTGTAAACCCAAAACCTCATGTAGAGACGCGATTTATCGCGTCTTCTCTAGACCGAAAAATAAACTGGAGGTAAAAGCTGTGATTAATCAAAATTGCTGGAATTCGTATTTACCCTTGGGACTATTGTTAAACTTGGCATTGACAACAAATATCAGCGCTTTGGCTCAAGTAACAACTGACCAAACATTAGGAACACAAGTTACAAATAATGGCTCATTTTCTTTAATTGGAGGTGGCACAACAGTTGGTAACACCAACCTATTCCACAGTTTCAGTAGTTTTAGTATTCCTAATGGTGGTGCGGGAATTTTCCTCAACGATTCCAGCATTATCAATATTTTTGCACGAGTAACTGGTGGAACCGCCTCTGATATTCAAGGATTTATTCGCACCCAAGGCACTGCTAATTTATTTTTGATGAATCCTAATGGTATTATCTTTGGAGAAAATGCCCTATTAGATATTCGTGGTTCATTTGTAGCTACCACAGCTAATGCAATTCAATTTTCTGGTGGTGCTGAATTTTCTTTAACTTCACAAGTTACACCCCAAAATACTTTACTAAGCGTCAATCCTACAGCCTTTTTGTTTAATCAAATTGCCAATCAAGGCGCAAACTCGATTGAAAATCGAGGTATTTTAGCAGTACCAAATAATAAAAGTTTAATATTACTTGGTGGTCGTGTGTCACCTACGCCTGAATCTACAGGGCAAATCTTCATGGATGGAGGATTAGTTGCAGCACGAGGTGGTAGGGTAGAGATTGGTGGATTAAGCGCAGCAGGAACAGTAGGACTCAATATTGATAACAACAATTTCAACTTGACTTTTCCTGATGGTGTAGCGAAAACAGATATCTCACTTGTGAATGTTTCTAGTGCTTTTAGTTTTGGTGCAAGCACTGGTAATGTTATAGTTAATGCGAATAATCTCAGCCTAGAAAACTCCAGTAATATTTATACATCTATAGCTAGCAATCAAGGTACTCCTGAAACTAAAGCAGGCGATGTTTTCATAAATGCTGATGGAATTATTCGCTTAGAAAATGAAAGTTATATTGCTAGTCTTGGTATTGGGACAGGAAATACAGGAAACGTCAACATCTCTGCCCAATCGCTAGAACTTTATAATGGAAGTCAAATTAATTCCACTGCTACAAAAGGTAACGCAGGTGCGGTCAATATCAAAGTTGATGATACAATTTCTCTTATTAATAGCCAAATCATGAGTCAGGCTTTTTCGGCAGAATTCACACCTTCTTCAGAGGTAGTCAGATCCCAAACACGGACTGATGGCAGCAGTAGTGGTATTAATATACAAGCTCGAAATGTTTTGCTTTCAGATCGTGCTTTAATAACTTCTAGCAACATTTTAGCAGGCAAACCTGGAGATATTAAAATTAAAGCTGATGATTCAATTATTTTGAATGATACAGCGATAATCTCGTCAATTACTGACGGTCAAGAAAACGCAGGAAATTTATCAATTATTGCTAATCGCTTAATTCTAAATAATGGTTTCTCGAACATATCAGCAAGTACTTTTGGCAGTGGTAATGCTGGAAATATAGATATTAAAGTAAAAGAACTGAGAATGGAAAATAGGTCTTTTATCTCATCAAATGCATTGAACTCACAGACAAATGGTTCTGTTGGTAATGGAGGAAATATTAGTATTGAAGCAGAACAAGTATTTTTAAAGAATGGCGCATTTATAGCTGCTCAATCTGGAGGAGAAGGACAAGGAAAAGTCGGCCGCGGGGGAAACATAACTATTACTGCTAGTGATGGCATGGAAATAGATGGTACAGAAACAAATGTTTTTGCTACTGGCTTTTTAACCTCAAGCAAAGGTAATGATGCAGGCAATATAACTATTAATACTAAATTTTTACAACTCATTAGTGGAGACATAAGTGCTGGAACTTTGGGTGAGGGTAATGGAGGTAATGTTATTATCAATAGTACAGATGCAGTAGTTCTTGACGATAGCGTTATTACTAGTGAGATAAGAGAAGGTGCAGTGGGAAAAGCTGGAGATATTCAAATTAATACATCAAAATTTACCTTAACAAATGGCGGTCAAATTATTGCAGGTATTAGTGAGCCTAATGGAAATCTCCCTGGAGGACAAGGCGAGGGTGGAAATGTTCGCATTAATGCTGCGGATGCTGTAATTATTTCTGGACTAGATGCAGATGGGTTTCCTAGCTTAATATCAGTTAGAAGCAACAACGGAAGTATTGGAAAACCAGGAAACATTACAATTAACACAGGTTATTTCCGTTTAGCAGACAGGGGCGAAATCAGTGCTAGTACAAATAATTCTAGTGATGGAGGTAATATCACCATCAATGCTCGAACACTTGAAGTGTTGAATGGTGGACGAATTCTCAACTCAACTAGCAGTAGTGGGAATGCTGGTGATATTAATATAAATGCTAAAGATAGTATAACTATTTCTGGTACATTTGCTGAGAATATTAACGCAGCTATATTTGCAGGCACAAATCCCGATTCTATTGGTAATGGCGGGACGATATCTTTATTCACAAATAACTTCAATGTAGCTAATGGTGCTGCGGTGACTGTACGTAGCGAGGGACAAGGTATTGCAGGGGATATTAATATTATTGCAACAGGAAATTACACTGCAAATAATAGCTTTGTTAGCGCCAGGGCTGAACAAGCAGGCGGTGGGAATATTAATATTACTGCAAAAAACATTAGCTTGCGTAATAACAGTGATATCCGCACCGACCTTTCTACAGGTCAAGCAAATGGAGGTAATATTAACCTAAATGCTAACACTATCATCGCCTTAGAAGATAGCGACATTCTGGCATTTGCACCTGAAGGTAAAGGAGGCAATATTACTTTTAATACTCGTGCTTTATTAACTTCACCATTATACAGCCCGACGCAAACATCAATTGATGCCAATAATCTTCAGTCATTAGCTAATAGCGATCGCACCGATATCAACGCCAGCGGTGCAATATCTGGTAACATCATCGGTGTGCCCGATATCACCTTTATCCAAAATAGCCTCACGGAATTACAAGATAATCCCATTGATACTAATAGGCTGATTGCTAATAGTTGTATTGCTCGTAGTTCTAAACAAAGAGGGACTTTTTTGATTACAGGTATTGGCGGGTTACCTACTCGTCCTAATAATGCAGTAGCCTCAAATTATCCTACAGGTAATGTAGAAAATATCAGCAATAATAATAGTACAAATCGCCAGTGGAAAAAAGGCGATCGCATTATCGAACCACAAGGAGTGTATCGACTAACAAACGGTGATTTAGTGATGAGCCGAGAATGTCGTTAAAGTTATTTTTGAGATACCCGACTTCTTTAACAAGTCGGGTATCTGATTTTTCATAAAATTCAATAAAATGTAAATATATACTCACTCATCAACCTCACCAGTTTATAGGAAAATAGTATGACAATGAGCAAAACGGAAAAAATGGGCAAAGTAACTACCACAATCGCTATTAACAATCGAATTGACCAAATACTTGCAGAAAGAGGATTTATTCCAGCAGAACAAATACGTTCAATTACTTTACATGATGTTTTAGTTGACACAGGTGCAACCAGGCTGTGTTTACCTAAAAATATTATTCTTCAGTTAGGACTGCCTCTTCAAGGAGAAGTAGACGTTAAAATTGCTACAGGAGTACAAAAAGCTCGCATATTCAGAGAATTAAATCTTTCAGTTGAGGGAAGAGAAGGAACATTTAATTGTATTGAATTGCCAGAAGGTTCAGATCCTTTATTAGGTTTAATACCTTTAGAAGATTTAGGGTTAGAACCCGATTTGGTTAATCAAAAATTACGAGTTTTGCCAGTAGAAGGAAAAGATACTTATTTAATCGTTTTATAATTACAGCCAGACGCGATAAATCGCATCTCTTGTCTTAACCAAACACTTGTAATCCAATAGGCTTGGCTTAAGGGTTATTGGTACACATCATTGGTCTTTGAAGACGCGATAAATCGCGTCTCTACATGAGGTTTTTGGGCTTGTACTCTTGAATTCTTACACCTCAAAACGCCTGATACCGCAGCGAAAAGGTAAAACCATTATCTTGCAGAGTATTACCTCCACTATTCACATCAATTAGCGGAATACCATAATCTAAACGCAAATTTAAATCTCGAATTGGTTGCCAAATTAAACCTAATCCCAAACTTGCAAGGGTCTGTGAACTTGAATTAGTGCCACGATTATTCCATGCTGTACCGATATCAAAAAAAGGTGCGACTTGCAATGTATTGGAAGATGTTAAAGGAATCCGAGCTTCAACTGAAGCTGTAATTCCATTGTCTGCTACAAATTCATTTTGACGGTAGCCGCGGACTGTATCAACTCCACCAATACTAAGTTTTTCTAAAGATAATAAAGAATCTCCTGTGAGTTGTGCATTTAGTCTTGCTAATAAAATTGTTCCTGGTGATAACCGCTGCACCCATTGAAATTGTCCTAGCCAAGAAAAGAAACGTCCGTCAGTACCGGAATCGTTAACTGTAGCGTCAAAAGCATCAATACCAACACTAAATTGAGAACGTGCAGCTAAAACTCTACTAGCACTCCGTTCCACCCAATCTTGTGAAAAACGAATGACTGTCACTTTTGACAAACCGTTTTCTGGCCCTTCAGAAAAAGAAAAAGGAATGTCATTGAGTAAAAATGTTTGACTGCGGCGTAAATCTAACCCTAAACCAATAGCAAATTCGGATTGGGGTTTGCGGTACAAAGGCTGGCGATAATTAAGAGAATAAGTTTGTGCGTCACTTTTAATATCTAACTCACTAAATTCATCTTCAATGATGCGGCTGTCACTATTGTTGACGCGGAAAGCAAGAGTACCATTATTCGGATTTAGGGGAATTGTATAGCTGAAATTATATATATTCAGTCCTTCAGTAATTCCATATTCAGCAGTTAAACTATCCCCAAAACCCGACAAGTTATCATGACTGAAAAATATTCCTGCTTGGGTAGAACCAATACTAGGAGTTTGATTGTTCGCTACAAATACTCCGCCATGAAATGCAGGTGCTTCGGTAATTGTTACTTGTAAGATATTGCTACCGGGAGTGCTACCGGCGGTTAATTGTGCGTTTACCCGTTCGATTAAAGGGTCGAGTTGTAATAGTTGCAGTGCTTCTTCTAAACGTTTTTGATTTAAAGGTGTAGAGGAGGCTTTTCGCAGACGCGATCGCACGTATACTGGTTGTAATCTCCTTAATCCGCCTAGTTCAATTTTTTCTAGTCCACCTTCTACTACTTGAATTTCTACCACACCATCAGTCAGATTTTGATTATTGGGTAAAAATGCGCCACTGGTGACATAGCCATTTTTGATGTAGAGTTCGGTGATGTCTGAACGTAGTTGAATCAAGTCTGCAAAAGTCACTTGACGATTTTCAAATGGCTTGATTAACTCTGCAATTTCATTTTGTAAAACTGTAGCTCCCAGAACTTCGACTTTTTTCACCAGAAAACTTTCACTACTGGGAAAACTCGTATCCGGTGATGTTGGTGTCTCAGGAGGAGTCAGAATCTCTGGAGCAGCAGCAGGTGGAGTCGGCGAAGGAGTTGGTGAGGGAGTTGGTTTGGGAATTGTTTGGTCGAGGGTTTCTGGTGTTGTTGGCGGAATATTAACTCCAGGTGGAGGAGTGGACTGAGCAGATACAACACTTGGGAAAATAATTAAACTCAAGACTAGGGATATACTGTAGCGATTAAATCTTGGTTTTTTTCGCTTATTATTCAACTGTAAATCAATATTTCTCACAGATTTAAATTTAGTAATTAACACTGAAAAATATTTTTATATAACTTAAGTTAAGATTACCATACTGAGTTTTCTCTTGCAAGTAATTGAGGCTAATTTTGCTTTTATTTGAATGGCGATCGCCAATATTATCTTGATTTCTCTTTACTATCTAATAAGTCAAAAATAGAATTAAAATGTAGTAATTATGGCGGGCAAAAAGCCCACCACACAAGAATTTCACAGTGCAACAGCTTATGAACTAAATATCACTTTTCTTGATTTGCAATTGTTTGCAAATTCGCTATTCGTTTTTTGACTAATTCTTCATTGTCTTTGAGTCTAGCTGACTCATATTTGGCAAACTCTTGCACAAGATTTGAACCTACCTGTCCTAACTTTCTAGGGCTGGCTGATTTGAGGGCTTCAGCTAAGGCTTCATACCACAAATTCGCTGCGGCATAGGTATTGGATTTTTGTAACCCATTGTCTGTAGCCAATAATTTGTTTTCGATTGTAGATGGTATTTCTACAACTATAAATTCTGCTCTTTCTACTAAATCGTCTCCTGGACAACTGATTGCTACTTGCCAAAAATATTTTTTACCTACAGTTAATTTTGGATAATTTTCAGGGAGAGATACTTGGAAAATACCTGGTGATGTATTTTGTTTGATGGGGTTACTTAATGCGGTGACTGTATTATTGGAAACAAACTCAAAAATTTGAAATTCTATTTCATGAGAACTAGATACATAACCTGCAAAAGTAGGACGTGTAGAAGCTGTATAGCCAATGTATGTTTTAGGCGCAAGTAATGTCAGAGGAATTTGATTATCCGACTTCGGACATCCTCTACTACCTCCGCTTCTGGTGTAGTCGCTTGCAGGTTTGCGATCGCCTGGTCTAAAATTAGCACTTGCTAGTGGTGTTAAAAACAATAACAAGCCCACAACACAACTAGTTACTAATTTGACATTGATAGTTTTGTTAAAAAACTGTGACATTTTATGCCTCATATTTAAGCATAGGAATATTTAAATAAATTTACCACCCTCCAATTACTACTATTACTACTATTGCTATTTTCTTAATTTCCAACTTATTTCACAGACCGTTCCTTTGGGGGTAATGCTTTCACGTCTAAAATCACCTCCTAAGTTTTTGGCAATATTTCTCAGTTGTTTTGTTCCTTTATTTTCAATGTATGAAACAAGCCCCGGACCATTATCCTGAATTTTCAGAATATAGAAATCTTCATCTTTTTTGCCAATAGCTTCAATGCGTTTGACACCTTTAGCATGTTTCCCTACGTTGCATAAAGCTTCTTCCAGAAATAAACAAAGTTCTTGTTTATTATTTACACTCAAACATTTATCATCTACTGGTTCAAAAGTACGAATTTTAACTTTAATATTTTTTAAGTATTCTAGATCTTGCCGTTCAAGTGTGCTACTATACACTGCATAAAAAAGCTCATGTATTGGGCGTTTTAAATCAAGCTTTAACCCGCTACCTAAACGCAGACTTTCATCTTGAGATAAAGCCTCAAGCTTGAGATATTCCCCGATTTCTCGAATTTCATAATTAAGTTTTTCTAACTGTAATTTTAATTCCTCATGCGGCCAATCTTGAGCCTGCATCTGTCTCAAGACATTTGCTAAAGTTTGTAGAGGCCCATTATGAATTACAGTAAACGCATGTTCAATTGTATGTTGGCGTTCGTTCATTTTAATTTTAAATACTTGATTATTTTGATACAAAGCAAATGCAAAACCACTCAATCCTAAGCCATTTATTATTAAGGTTAATAAACCCGGTGCTATCGGAATCCACCAACCAAATGAAATTAATACTAAACCCAAACCAAATAAAGCTAAAGCTACTACTACAACTGCCAGTAAATTCTTCCATAAAGATTGGGCTAACCAAAAAAGAATTATCGGATAACAGCCGCAAACTATTATCCATATATATTCCCATTCATTCGACCAAACTTTTAACAGGGGTCGTCCATTAATTACTGCATTAATTATCTGCGAACAAGCGTGAGCATGAAATTCTACTCCATATATTTGCCCAGGAATTTTTTGATAAACAGTTGCAGAGGTATTGACAAAATCAGTGACACTAGTAGCGACAATCCCAATGATGACTACTTTGTCTTGTAGTAAATTTGAATTAAAATTTTGAGTTTTAATATCATTCAATGATAAAACGTGAAAGGGTTTTCTCCCAGCGCGAAAATTCATTAATATTTTTAATCCACTACTATTTTCTTTGACATACCCTCCACTATTCGATGAGAAACGAGGCAGTTCTGTAGTTTTAAATTTGATTGTATTTTTGTCAGTTATTCCAGTTTCAATATTAATATCTCGATGAGATAAATAAGCTCGTGCTAACTGTAATCCAAAAGAAAATTTATCTTCTTCAGGATTTTGAGGATTTTTAGGCGATGGTGTCCAAAGTAGGTAACGGCGATATTTATTATCCTTATCTACTACGATATCAGAAAAACCTAATTGTTTTTGCGTTAGTTGTGGCGGTGGTGAAATTGGATCTGGAGGTAATATTTTTTCAATACCAATGAGATTTTTAGAATTTTGAAATACTTCTACTAATTTTTCATGACCGGGTTCAACAGGTAAATCTCGAACTATATCAAGACCAATAGCGATGGGTTTATATTTTTGTATTTTCTGGATCAGTGTTGCAATTTCTTCATCGGGAATGGGATACCTACCAAGACTGCGGATATCTTCTTCATTAATACCGACAATCACAACTTTATCATCAGTTACTTCTCCAGGACGTAAACGTAAAAATGTGTCCAACGCCATCAATTCAAAGTCTTGTAAAAATCCATATGAACGTGCAATGACTATAACAATTAAAAATACTGCTCCTGGAACTGACGCCAATAGTAAAATTTTGATTTCATTTTGAATCCTTCGCCAATTAACCCACACCATAAAGATTTTTAAGGCAAAACTAATAATTCAATGAAGTTCCAAAAATCACCTTTTTTATCATAAATAACTAATCAATTAATCCTTCTTGTCTAGCGCGAATTTCTGTTTGAATACGGATATTTTTACCTTCCTTTTTACAGTCTTCTGGATAAAGTCCGAGAACGTCTTGAATTTTTGTCCAGTATGCTCTGACTGCACGTTCAGATCTATACATTCGTTCGGATATTAATTTATCTGTTAATCCTTCTTCAAAAGCTAATCTTAAAACTTCTAACCACTCTGGTTTGAGTTCTAAGCCGTTTTTGATATCTTGTGTATGAGTTGCGCCTTGGAGTGCTATGTAGACGCGAGCTAACATTTCTTGTTCTGATAATCCTTTATCAGCGATCGCAAATCCACCTTGATGCTCGTCAATCTCGTGTTTTATCCTTACCAAAGCCTTTACATAACTGCTTTGCACCATCAAATTTTGCTGGGGATATTGCTTGAGTAACTGTTGAATCAAGTTGATACCCGTATCAATTTGGGCCGTCATTCCTGTTTCTTCTGGTATAGATAAATCCATCACAATCAAGTCAAAGGAAGAAGTCGCAATCTTACTGAGAGCTTCAAATGCGCTTTTAACCTTAATGATATCTGCATTTGGATATTCTTGTTGCAATAAAT
This sequence comes from Nostoc sp. ChiQUE01b, assembly GCF_034531255.1. Lineage (NCBI taxonomy): Bacteria > Bacillati > Cyanobacteriota > Cyanophyceae > Nostocales > Nostocaceae > Nostoc > Nostoc sp. ChiQUE01b. The sequence continues at coordinate 30,304 of NZ_JAVRBM010000066.1, forward strand.
TAAAAGTTGCAGTCAAGATTAATTGGTGGTCATCAATAAGTAGAATTTTCATCGCTGGTGATTGAGGTAAATCTTGACTTTTTATCAATTTATCAGCATAAACTCTAATCATATTTCTCTAAGCAATCAATTAACGTTTTATAACTTAATAAATATACTGCATACTGTAGGACTAGTATTTGATTTTTGAAATTACTCGTAGAGGCAGGGAACAGGCAATAGGCAATAGTGAAGAAGGGGATTAGAAGTGTACGGATTTTTTTCAGAAATCAAACCGGATTCCTATATAGGATCGGATTTCGGCTACTCTTTATTTTCATACTTACTTTATAAATAAGTTGTTAACCAGGCTTAGATTTAGCCCACAAGCTAAAGCCTGGGGCTATGAAACCAAGCCTGTCTATCCCTTCTACCCTAAAATGCAGACCGCTCGACGTAGCTTGCTTTCTCGTAAAGTTACAGAAATACTTCTCTACGAGAGGCTACGCCAACGCGAATACAGTAAAAGTTACCGTGAATGCTGACTGCTTTTAATAGGGTATTGTAATTTTTGCAACACATCTATCAAATGACAATGCAGTTTTCTGCAATCTTGCATACACCATCCTGCATCTAAGCAAGCAGCAAAGGTGCGTGAATTATATTAATGCTTTCTCTATTCTATTTTATGTACGTAAGTACATTACTAATCGTCAGAATTACTGCTAACAGATTAATCGACGTGGGGGCGTACAGCTTTACGCCTCTACATTCCCTCGTGATTCCAGAATTAAGGAGATAAATTTATGGTTACTTTTCCTGCTGATTTTCTATTTCCTTATCAATGGCATTTGTATAACCCTGGTGGTTTAGACCTTAACGTTGTTAATGTATGGGATGACTATACAGGGAATGGTGTTGTTGTAGGTGTTATCGATGATGGATTTGATTATCTCCACTACGACCTGGACGATAATTATGACGCAACAATTGATTATGACAGTATCGACCAAGATTTTATTCCCTTCGGAGATATCTATGAGGATAGCCACGGGACATCAGTAGCAGGTATTATTGCTGCTGAGGCCAACGGAGTTGGTAGTGTGGGTGTTGCTTTCAATGCAACAATTGCTGGTATTAGAGCGATTCCTGGCTCTATGTACACTGCGACTGATGCGCTGTGGCGTGCTGTGAATTTTGATGTTGTCAATAATAGCTGGGGTTTTGGAACCAACTTTTTTCTCGATAATTTTTATAATGCCCCAGAAACAGGACAAGCTATTGTAAATGCTGTTGCTAATGGACGTAATGGATTAGGAACAGCGATCGTATTTGCAGCCGGTAACGATCGCGAAAAAGGAGATAATACTAATTATCACAACTTTCAGAACTCTCGCCACGTCATTACCGTAGCAGCCCTCAATTCTGATGGTTCGGCATCTGCATACAGTACTCCAGGCGCTTCGATTCTGGTTTCTGCGTTTGGGAGCGGTAGTTATGGCAGTATTGTAACCACCGATCGCATCGGATATGGCGGCTATGATTACGGTGATTATAATTACAGTTTTAACGGCACTTCAGCTGCTGCCCCAATGGTTTCTGGCGTAATTGCTTTAATGTTGGAAGCAAATCCCAATTTAGGTTATCGAGATATCCAAGAAATTCTTGCCTATTCTGCTCGTCAAAACGATCCTTCTGCATGGGGAGCAGATTATATTTGGCAATTCAACGGCGCTAACAACTGGAATGGCGGAGGCTTACATGTCAGCCAAGACTATGGATTTGGATTAGTTGACGCTCATGCTGCTGTGCGTTTAGCAGAAACTTGGCAAAATGAAAGCCGATTAGACAACGAGCAGAGTCTTTCTTTTAGTTCGGGTAATTTAGGCTGGATTATCCCAGATAACAATAACGCAGGTATTAGCCATACGTTTACTGTCGGCGCAGATTTAGATATTGACACTGTTGAAGTGGAACTCGATCTGACTCATCCCTATCGCGGCGATTTGGTTGTTTATCTGACTTCTCCCAGTGGAACTGAAAGTGTTCTTGTTCACCAACCTGGCAATAAGGAAGATGATGGAGACAATATCGTGTTTAAGTTTTCTAGCACGCAACACTGGGGAGAAAACAGCGCTGGCAACTGGACACTCACAGTTAAGGATTTAGGCCCTACAGATATTGGTATCTTCAATAGTTGGAAATTAAATTTATATGGAGATGCAGATACTGTTAATGATACTTATTTCTACACCAATGAGTACGGCATTTATGCCGCCACAACTCTGACTGATACTTCCGGTATCGATACAATTAATGCTGCGGCAATTACTTCCAATTCTTTCCTCAACCTGACTCCGGGTTCTGTGAGTACCTTGAACGCAACAGCCCTAACTATCAGCGCCGAAACCGTGATTGAAAATGCTTTGGGTGGTGATGGCGATGACATGATTATTGGTAATAGTGCTGCTAACATTTTGTATGGTGGCAGAGGGGATGACATCCTGGTTGGCGGAACTGGCAACGATACGCTAATTGGTGGGACGGGATATGATTACTTCACCTTCTACTCTCCGAGTGAAGGAAGTGATACAATTAGTGATTTTAACACCCTTGATGATACTATTTTTATATCTGCGGCTGGTTTTGGTAGTGGACTGATTGGTGGTGCTGCGATCGCTGTTAATCAATTCGCTTTAGGTTCGGCAGCTACGACGAGTAATAGTAAATTTATCTTTAATCAAGATAACGGTTCTTTATTCTTCGATCAAGACGGAACAGGAGCGATCGCTCAAACCCAAATTGCTACTCTCAACACCGGACTTTCTTTGAGCAATGCTAATATTTACGTTTTTGCTTAGTTAACTTAACCACACAAGAAGTTAAAAATCAAGTTTGTCATCAATATGCGATCGAGAGATTTGAAATTAAATCAGAGGATAGTACTAAAATACTATCCTCTGATTTATATCGACATGATAATTGCAACAACTAAACAAAAGTTAATATTGAAATTTAATTTTTTATTACAAAAACCAAGATTTTGTATAACAAGTAACTTTTTGCTAGTAAACTATCGCACTAATATCACAATTTAATCATTGATATTGTCAACTTCCTATGAGTTGGCTAATTCATCAAGAAGAAAATTCATCAAATATATGACAAGAGAATTTAACCGCCGCAAGTTTTTAATCTTCGGATCTGTAAGTTTCACAAGCAGCATTTTTCTAAAAGCTTGCGCGAATAATACCCCAGTTGCTACAGAAACTGCTCCTCCGGCCGCTTCTCCTGTTGCTGCTGCTACTGGCGCGACTATCAAAGTAGGCATATTGCACTCCCTGAGTGGCACAATGGCTATTAGTGAAAAAAGCGTTGTTGACGCTGAAAAATTAGCAATTAAAGAAATTAATGCTAGTGGTGGTGTTTTAGGTAAACAAGTTGAAGCAATTAGTGAAGATGGTGCTTCTAACTGGGATACTTTTAGAGAAAAGGCAACCAAGCTAATAGATCAAGATAAAGTCGCTGTAGTTTTTGGTTGTTGGACTTCTGCTAGCCGCAAGAACGTCAAGCCAGTATTTGAGAGCAAAAATCACATGCTCTGGTATCCCGTACAATACGAAGGTCAAGAGTGTTCTAAAAACATTTTTTATACTGGCGCCGCGCCAAATCAACAAATCGAACCATCTGTTGATTGGTTGTTGAAAAATAAAGGTAAAGAATTCTTTTTAGTTGGTTCTGACTACGTTTTTCCTCGAACAGCTAACACAATCATCAAATCCCAACTAGAAGCTTTAGGTGGTAAAACAGTCGGCGAAGATTATTTACCATTGGGTAACACAGAAGTTACACCAATTATCACTAAAATCAAACAAAATTTACCTAACGGCGGCGTTATTTATAACACCTTAAATGGTGATAGCAATGTTGCTTTCTTCAAACAACTCAAAGGTGCTGGATTAACACCAGATAAATATCCTTCTATGTCTGTAAGTATTGCTGAAGAAGAAGTTAAAGCAATTGGTGTAGAGTATCTCAAAGGTCATTACGCTGCTTGGAATTATTTCCAAACAGTAGACACACCTGCTAACAAAAAGTTTGTTGCTGCTTTCAAAAAAGAATACGGTGAAAACCGGGTTACAAATGACCCAATGGAAGCAGCATATATCGCAGTTTATTTGTGGAAACAAGCAGTAGAAAAAGCTGGGACTACTGATTTAGAGAAAGTGCGTGCTGCGGCAGTCGGCCAAACTCTAGATGCACCTGAAGGTAAAGTGACAATGGATGCCAATCATCACATCTCTAAAATTGTGCGAATTGGCGAAGTCAGACAAGATGGTTTGTTTGATATTGTCTATGCGACGCCTGCGCCAGTTGAACCAGTTCCTTGGAATCAATTTGTGAAAGAAACTAAGGGATTTGCTTGTGATTGGACCGACCCAGCGAAGGGCGGTAAATATAAGAAAGTTTAATTTCTTATGTCATTAGTCATTAGTCATTAGTCATTAGTCATTAGTTATTAGTGAATAACAGATGATAAATGACTGATGGCAAATAAATGATATGAGATAATATGTAGGAGAAACAAGTGTTAGCAGGTTTTTTAGAGGCTATCTTTAATGGCATTAGTATTGGCGCTGTATTATTAATTGCAGCGTTGGGATTAGCCATTGTATTTGGATTGATGGGTGTCATTAATATGGCACATGGCGAATTGATGATGTTTGGTGCCTATACAACATTTGTTGTGCAGAATGGCTGTAAACAATTGGGCGGAGTGTGGTTTGAAGGTTATATATTTTTGGCTTTGATTATTGCTTTTATTTTCACAGCCTTTGTGGGATTAATTTTAGAAAAGGGTGTAATTCGCTATCTCTATGGGCGTCCCCTAGAAACTCTATTGGCAACTTGGGGAGTGAGTTTAATTTTTCAGCAATTTGTTCGCAGTGTGAATTGGGTTTTAATAATTGGCATAGCTATATTTTCTCTGTTGTTTTTTGGCGGGTTATGGATTTTAAATTCTCGCACAAATTTAGAAAGAGTTCGTAGTTGGGTTGTGGCGGTGTTGTTATTGCTATCGCTGGGGATAACAATCATCACGGGCAATTTATTAAGCCAAACTTATCAGCTAGCAGTAACTCAACCTTGGTTCGGCGCTCAAAATGTGGATGTAACTGCACCTACTTGGTTACAAGCGGGGATGTCTTTGGGTGGCGTGCAATTGCCTTTTGCAAGGTTATTTATTATTGCTTTAACAATCATTTGTGTGGCGGGTATTTACGTATTTTTGCAACGTTCTAGCTGGGGTTTAAGAATTCGGTCTGTGACGCAAAACCGCAGTATGAGTGCTTGTTTGGGTATCCCGACTCAAAAAGTTGATGCGGTTACTTTTGCACTTGGTTCTGGTTTAGCTGGCGTGGCTGGATGTGCGATTAGTTTACTAGGTTCTGTAGGGCCGAACACCGGACAAAACTATATTATTGACACTTTTATGGTTGTTGTCGTTGGGGGTGTGGGGAATTTAGCAGGTAGTATTGTCGCAGCTTTGGCAATTGGTACGGCTAATTTTTTAATCGGTTCTGGAACTTTGGCTTTGTTGTTGAGTTCTGTGAAACCTTTGGCAGATTTCTTTACCTTTTTTGCCACGACAAGTATGGCCAAGGTAATGGTATTTGCGCTGATTATTGTGTTTTTGCAGTGGAAGCCTGGCGGAATTTTCCCACAGAAGGGACGTACTGTTGATGTTTAAATTAAACGCACAGATGCAGAGAATGAAGCAGAAGAGAGGATTATTGATTGAAGTGGGAGCGGTGGTGGCGATCGCACTTTCCCTGATTATCATTATGCCACTGGTGCTGTCGGAGTTTCGCCTGAATTTGTTGGGGCGATTTTTATCGCTGGCGATCGTGGCTTTGGGTATTGATTTGATTTGGGGGTATACTGGTTTATTGAGTTTAGGACATGGGATTTTCTTTGGTTTGGGTGGATATGCGATCGCTATGTACCTGAAACTGCAAGTTCCAACTGGTGAATTACCCGATTTCATGGGGCTTTATGGAGTTACGGAACTTGCCACTTTTTGGCAACCTTTTTATTCTTTTCCTTTGACAATAGCTGCCGTGATATTAATTCCAGGGTTATTGGCAGGATTGTTGGGATATTTAGTATTTAGAAATCGCCTTAAGGGAGTTTATTTTTCTATATTGACTCAAGCCGGAACCATTGTCTTTTTCAACTTCTTCAATGGTCAACAAAAATTATTCAACGGTACGAATGGGCTGATAGATTTTACAACTTTATTTGGGGCAACAGTCAGCGATACTAAAACACAATTTGTATTTTACACGTTGACAGTGGTATTTCTCGCCGCTACCTACGGAATTTGTCGCTGGCTGACAAGCGGACGCTTTGGCAGATTGTTAATAGCGATTCGTGATGATGAAAGTCGAGTCAGATTTTCTGGCTACGACCCTACAGATTTTAAGGTGCTGGTGTTTGGAGTTTCAGGTGCGATCGCAGGCATAGCAGGAGCATTTTACACCGTTCAAAGTGGTTCTGTGTCACCCAGAGCGATGGATATTGCCTTTTCCATTGAAATGGTAATTTGGGTCGCTGTAGGAGGACGTGCTACTTTAATTGGCGCAATTGTCGGAACTTTATTAGTCAATTATGCCCGCACTTTTTTAAGCGAACAATTTGCTGAAATCTGGCTATTTTTCCAAGGCGCACTATTTTTGATTGTCGTAACAGTGCTTCCTGACGGCATAGTTGGATGGTTGCGTCGTCAGAATCTTTCTTTTTTCAAAGGCCCTCAAGAAATTGTTACATACCCTGCTTTAGAAGAAGACATCGAAGTGCAACATGAACGCGAAAATATTAGAAACTGAAAATGTAACTGTTAGCTTTGATGGTTTTAAAGCTATAAATAAGCTAAACTTTAGCATGGATGTGGGTGAGTTACGAGTAGTAATTGGGCCAAATGGTGCGGGAAAGACAACATTTTTAGATGTCATTACCGGGAAAGTGAAACCAACCATTGGGCGAGTTTTATTCAAAGGTAGAAACCTACGTTCTTTCTCCGAACATCAAATTGCGCGGTTGGGAATTGGGCGTAAATTCCAAACACCAAGAGTTTATCTAAATTTAACGCCCCGTGAAAATTTAGAAATTACCAACAACCGCAATAAAAATGTCTTTTCTACTTTGTTTGGCAGCTCTAGTATTACCGAAAAAAATAGTATTAAAGGCTTATTAGAAACCATCGGTTTAACTGCTAAAGCAGACATTCCAGCAGCTTTACTTTCTCATGGAGAAAAGCAACGTTTAGAAATTGGGATGTTAGTAGCACAGTCTCCTGATTTATTACTCGTTGATGAACCTGTTGCTGGTTTAACAGATGAAGAAACCTACAACGTTGGCGAACTACTTTTAGCTTTAGCTCAGAGTCATTCCATCTTAGTAATTGAACACGATATGGAATTTGTGCGTCAAATTGCTCGCAAAGTAACAGTATTACATCAAGGTTCGGTGCTGTGCGAAGGGAATTTTGAAGAAGTACAAAATGACTCCCGCGTCATTGAAGTATATTTAGGAAAACAGGAAGAATAAAGACAGTTGACCGTTGACAGTCAACCATCAACAGCCAACGACTTGAAGCAGAATAATTTATTTTTGGGAGTTCCCTAAGCAGTAAGTAATGCCTTCAATTCCTCAGTTTTTAATCTTGGCCCGTAGGATGTAACAACCTTAGAAGCCGCAGTTGATGCTAATTTTCCGGCTTCTTCATAGCTCATACCTTGGGTAATTCCATAGAGGAAAGCTCCTGCATACATATCTCCTGCTCCCACTGTATCTACGGCTTTTACTTGAGGTGCAGCGATTTCAATTAATTTATCACCATCAAATACTACTGAACCTTTGGAACCGCGAGTAATGGCAAATTTCTTACTCAATATTTTTAGTTTGTCTACAGCTACTTGAAAATCTTGTGTATCTGCTAGTCCTAATGCTTCACTTTCATTAGCAAAAATAAAGTCTAAACCAGGGCCAATGATGTCTAATAAACCATCTTTAAAAAATTTCACCATGTTGTAATCAGATAGGGACAGGCTAGTTTTTACTCCCGCTGTTTCAGCTATTTCTCTAGCTTTTATAGCTGCTTCTTTTCCTGTGGGAGAAGTTACTAAATATCCTTCAATATATAGATATTTTGAATCAGCGATCGCTTCTAATACTAATTCTTGTGTAGAAAATTCTCCAGTAATTCCCAAAAATGTATTCATGGTGCGATCTGCATCCGGAGTTACTAACACCAAACATTTACCTGTAATTCCTGATTGGCGATCGCCATTTTTTAAGTTAGTATCTACCTGACAGTTGAGTAAATCTTCTATGTAAAAGTCTCCAAATTCATCATTAGCCACTTTACAGGAATAAAAAACTTTTCCTCCTAGTTGACTAATTGCCACTATTGTGTTTGCTGCTGAACCTCCACAACTCTTACGACAATGAAGATTTTTGAGATTTTCCAAAATATGATTTTGATTATCTTCATCTAGGAGTGTCATTACACCTTTATCAATCTTTAACTGTTGTAGTAACTCTGGAGATACTTCGTATTCTATATCTACTAAGGCATTACCTACACCATAAACATCATATTTCTTGCCCATCGTTTATCTCCTAGAATAATTACTGTCTGACTTGAACAGAATTGATAATAACAGAATTCTTCCTCTCTGCGCCTTTGCGCCTCTGCGTAAACTAATGCTAAAAATCTCAAACCTCAACGTTTACTACGGCGAAAGCCACATTCTCCGCAACGTAGATTTAACCGTACCATCCGGTCAAATGGTCTGCCTCATCGGACGCAATGGTGTCGGTAAAACAACCCTACTTAAGACCATCATGGGTTTACTCAAACCCCGCATCGGTACAATTCACTTAGCCGAACAATTAATCAACTCCAAATCTCCAGACCAAAGAGCAAAATTAGGAATTGGTTATGTTCCCCAAGGACGAGAAATTATCCCCCGTTTAACAGTCAAAGAAAATTTGTTGCTGGGGTTAGAAGCTAGACGCAAACCAGTAAAAAAACCAGAAATTCCCGAAGAAATTTTTAGCTTATTTCCAGTGTTAAAAACCATGCTTTCGCGCATGGGTGGTGATTTGAGTGGAGGACAACAGCAACAGTTGGCGATCGCACGTGCTTTAATGGGAGAACCTCAATTACTCGTCTTAGACGAACCCACCGAAGGTATTCAACCCTCCATCATCCTAGAAATTGAAGCCGCAGTCCGTCGCATCGTCCAAACCACAGGCATTTCTGTTTTATTAGTAGAACAACACTTACACTTTGTTCGTCAAGCCGATTACTATTACGCCATGCAAAAAGGCGGTATCGTCGCCTCCGGCTCCACCGACGAACTCAGCCAAGATGTGATTCAACGTTTTCTAGCGGTTTAATTTCTGATATTTTTAACTCAATCGTATCAGAAGCAATCAAATCTGCTGCTTCTTCTAAAAGCTCATGTTGTTCCTTTTGAATTGCCTCTAAACGACTAGAAATTTCTGCCAATCTTAGTTGTTTCTTTTTTGGCAAATTATCAGGTGGTAAAACTGATAGATTATCAGCTGTTTTGGTATTTTTAATTCGCTGTACAGCAAAACTACCAACTTGAGTTAAAGAAAGAAAGCTAACTTTAATTAAACCCTGAAGTAACTTAAATGGAAATTGCAGTATTGACCAACTAGCTGTTTCGATGACGCGGACAATTGCTTTAATAATACTCCAAAGTAAAGCAAGCGCAAAAATCAGAATTACGACGCTAATAATGGGATGATTGGCTGCCCAACTGACTATTTGAATTAACCGCAAAATCACAGGGTGTTGTATCAGCCAATCATTAAAAGAAGAACTGATTGCTGTTTCAATTGCTCCCGATGTGCTGCTTTTCAACTGTTCAGCCGTTTGCCAAGTTTGTTCTAAACTTGTCGTCACTGTATCAATTGCTGTATTAGTCGTTGTAGTAGCTTGTGCTTTTAAAGATTCGCCAACTTGTTCTACTGAGTTACTCAAAGAATTAACGCTTTGGTTGACGATATCTTTCGCTGTTTGCCAGCGTTGTAAAACTTGTTCAGGCAAATTTATCTCTATGGGAAGTGCCATAAAAAATTTCATATAGGAATCCGGTTTGATTTCTGAAAAAAATCCGTACACTTCTAATCCCCTTCTTCACTATTGCCTATTGCCTATTGCCTATTGCCTATTGCCTGTTCCCTGCCTCTAAGAGTAATTTCAAAAATCAAATACTAGTCCTATATGCAAGTCCAGCTAATCACTTATGATTATCCCCTCATCTTTGCGTCAGCCTAAACGATTAGTCTTTAGCAGACATGATATCACTGAGGCTTAAATCGAACTCGTAACCCATCTTTAGGACGATTAGGAATTCCCATTGTATCTAAACTTTGATTGGGTAAGATTTCCCAATCATAGCTACGTAGAAGGTGAGCTGCGATAATCTTCATTTCCATTTTGGCAAAAGCTATGCCAATACACACGCGTGGCCCACCGCCAAAACCAACTAAACTAAAAGGATACTGCTTGTGTTCTTGACGCTGGGGACTGAAGCGGTCAGGATCGAAAAGCTCTGGCTGAGAATAAATTTCTGGGAGGCGATGAGTAAATGCGATCGCATAGTATAATTGCCAACCAGCAGGAACATAAAAGCCTTTAAATTCAAATTCTTTAACAACACCACGAAATCCCGCACCAACTGACGGACGTAGCCTTTCAACTTCCCATAAAATTTGGTCTAAATAAGGCATTTGCCCCAGTTGTTCCAAAGTTAAAGAATTAACATCAGCAAATTTCAGTTGTTCTTCCCTAGCGCGTTGCAGTACCTCTGGATGACGAGCTAATTCTAAACACAACCAAGTTAACATCGTGGTTGTGGTGTCGTGTCCGGCAAAAAGTAGTAGTACTGCTTGGGCGATGAGTTCTTGTTCGCTGAGACTGTTACCATCTTCATCTCTAGCTTGCATTAACAAACTCAGAACATCTTTGGTTGGGTTTTGCTGGCGTTCTCTAACAACCTTAGTTACATGCTCTAAAATTTGATTACGGGCTGCTAGGGCTTTACCAAATTTGGTAAATGGTAAAGGCAATGGATTAATAGCAAATAACCCACTTGATAGGGTTGTAAACAAATTGCTCACGCGCCTAGCTTCAACACCAGGAGGCGTACCCAATAATAATTGACTTGCAATATCAAACGTCAGTTGTTTAAACTCCCCAAACCAGGTAAGCTCCTGCTGCTTTTCCCACTTTTGCAGATAACTACGTGTGATATCTTCCATAGTAGCAACGTAATTTACCAACGCTGGTCCGTGCAACGCCGGCATCATCAAGCGGCGATTTCTGCGATGTTCCTTTCCGTCTTGCAAAAAAAGTGATTCGCCCAACAAAATTTTGAAATTAGCAGGCCATCCCTCGCGCCAAGAAAAATTCTCCATATGGCTTGACAAAACGAACTCTAACGCCTCTGGCCCTACCATTACCACAGTTGGTCTGCCAAAAATATGAGTTTTGAAGATAGGCCCAAACTCGCGATAGCGCTTTTTACTAAAGTCGCGGTCAAAAAAAAAGGAAAGTGTTTCACCTAATACAGGTAGACCAAAGCTTCCAGGAGGAATTTGATGATTTTTCATATATTTAATTTAATTACTTCATCAAAAAAGTCATTTTAACCTGCAATTACAGCGCTTTTCATTTAAATGAGGCACATTATTCTAGCCTCTAGTCTTTCTTCCTTATCAACATCTACTTTACTCAACTGAGAAGCGCTGTATTAATATTCAGAAAAATTTCATCGCCGATGAAATCGAACTCGCAACCCATCTTTCGGGTGATTTGTGGGCAACTGCACGGAATCCAAACTTTGGTTAGGCAATATTTCCCAATCATAGTTGCGTAGGAGATGGGAAGCCACTATTTTCATTTCCATTTTGGCAAAAGCTATACCGATACAAACACGGGGGCCACCGCCGAAACCAACTAGACTCAAAGGATATTTTTTGTGTTCTTGCCGTTGAGGGCTGAAACGTTCAGGCTCAAAACGGTCTGGCTGAGAATAAATTTCTTCAATTTGGTGAGTAGTTCTAATTGAATAAAATAGTTGCCAACCAGCAGGTACATGAAAACCTTTAAATTCAAAGTCTTTAATAACACCACGAAACCCACCGCCCACAGATTGATATAATCTTTCAACTTCCCATAAAACCTGTTCTAAATAAGGCATTTTTCCTAATTGTTCTAAATCCAAATTCCCCTTACTTGCAAGTTGTAATTGTTCTTCCCTAGCCTTTTCCAGGATTTCTGGATGACGGGCTAATTCTGTACATAACCAAGTCAGCATAGAAGTAGTTGTTTCATGTCCAGCAAAAAGTAACAGCAGCGCTTGGGCTACGAGTTCCTTTTCACTTAAACTGTTACCATCTTCATCTCTAGCTTGGATTAACAAACTCAGAGCATCCTTGGTTGGATTTTGTTGGCGTTCTCGGACAATTTGAGTTATCTGCTCTAAAACTTGATTACGAGCGGCTAAAGCTTTGCCAAATTTTGTAAACGGTAAAGGCAAGGGATTAATTGCAAACAGTCCATTGGTTAAAGTTCCAAACAACTTGCTCAGGCGCGCACCTTCGGGACCAGGAGGCGTACCCAATAACAATTGACTAGCAATATCAAACGTTAATAGTTTAAACTCCTTAAACCAGGTAAACTCCTGCTGCTTCTCCCACTTTTGCAGATAACTACGTGTGATATCTTCCATAGTGGCGACATAATTTACCAATGCTGGACCATGCAACGCCGGCATCATCAAACGGCGATTTCTGCGATGTTCCTCTCCATCTTGCAAAAAAAGCGATTCACCAAGCAATATCTTGAAATTAGCAGGCCATCCCTCGCGCCAAGAAAAATTTTCCATATGGCTTGACAAAACGAACTCTAAAGCTTCTGGCCCCACCATCACCACAGTTGGTCTGCCAAGAATATGAGTTTTGAAGATAGACCCATGCTGTCGATAGCGCTTTTTAACAAAGTCTGGGTTAAGAACAAAAGAAAGTGTTTCACCTAATATAGGTAGACCAAAGCTTCCAGGAGGAATTTGATTATTTTTCATACGTTGACTTGTTACAAAAGTTATTTAAACAATATCTCAATGTCAGCAAATTCACGAATCATGGCACGTAGTTTGTCTCCTGCATGGTAACGCAAGAGCAAAAATCCTTGGTTTTGTAAGGTTTCACAAAGCCCTCAACTCTAGCTACACCTAAATTTATCAAACCGTTAAAAATATTGTTTGTGATTTTTGTTGATGAGAGTAAGGCAGTCGTTAGCAACAAACAAAACTATATTCCAAAAAGTAAATACATCTCAAAGTTTTACTGCTAAAAAAGGAAAAATTACTAGTCCTATAGTAAAATTTTTGCCCAAGAATTTTTCTTGATAGCTGAAGTTGAAATAGGCATTGCCCAATCAAGCGATGATTTAGCAATGCCAGAATTTATTATTATCTTTTACTGTGTCCCAATTTTTTAGATATCAATGGGTTAACTATCTCAAGTATTTGCTGTACTATCTTTGGTGCAAGCAATACAATAAGCACTCCATAGGTTATGGCACCCAACAATATGCAAACAGCTAATAATGTTTGTAAGTTTATGAGGTTTTTCAGGAAGTGTCTAGCCGCAAAAATTACAACTGTCATACCCAGGACTCCAGTTAATGGAATCACATACTGCCGCAGATAAACAATCAATTTTATACCAATTAATTTACGAATTAACCACAGATCTACAGGCGTCAATAAGTAACTGCGAATCACATAAACTGCTGCAACAGCTACAATTCCCCAGTGTACAGCAATTGCAAAACCGATAACATTTGCTACGGAGTGCATAAAGTTTAACTTCAGTTTCCAAGCCGGTTTACCCATCGCTGTGATTACAGTACCGTTGAAGTAGGTAACTGAATGAACAATACCAATAAAAGCAAGTATTTGCATCACTGGAATACTTGGCAACCATTGTTCTCCGAACAAAACTCTTACTAATTCGGGTGCTAATGCTGCCATACCCAAAAATGCTGGAAAAGAAATCAGACTTGTAAGTTGCGTTACCTGATAAAAAGCATTTTTCAACTTTTCAGGTTCTTGCTGTAACCTAGAAAATGCAGGTATCGCTACCTGATTGATCACGCCAGTTAATAACTGTGTAATTATTAAGAGCAAGCGATAAGCGACGGAGTAATAACCCAAAGCAACTGGGCCTAGATAATAACTAATTAATAAGTCATCAGATCTGCGATTAACAAAGTTGAGTATTTGGGTTCCAACTACATTAATACCAAAAGAAAATAATTCATGAAAATGCCTTTGAGAAAACTTGAATCTTGGTCGCCAATTGCTGGCCGACCAGAGAACTACAACCTTAGCCAAACCATTTACTAACTGCTGACTAACTAGACTCCAAACACCAAAGCCCATAAAAGCCATTGTCACGCCAACCACACCACCTAAACATACTGCTACCAGTTCGCGTATCGCTAGGGGTTTGAAATCAAGATTGCGTTGAAAAATTGCTTCCTGAGTACTACTCAGGGAAATAATTACAAAACTGAGAGATAACCAACGAATGATTGGTGTTAACTCCGGTTGAGAAAAAAAGTTGGCAACCAATCCAGCCGCTGCAATACTCAAAGCCGTCATTACCAAGCCGATGACAAAGTTAGTCCAAAAGGCTGTATCGAGATGTTCTGGTTCCAGTTCCTTTCGTTGGATGATCGCTACAGAAAATCCTTGGTCAAGAAAAATACCTACGAATGCCAGGAATATAGTAGCTGAAGCAACTAAACCAAAAGTCTCAGGCCCAAGCAGACGAGCAAGCAGCGCAAAAACAACAAAGGCGATCGCTTGGCGTCCCCAATTTTGAATTGCAGACCAAAATACACCTTTTAACGCCTTCTGTCGAAAATTCGATGATTCTTTAGGTGGTTCCATTGGGTAAGTCTCTAAAAAAAATTAATTCCTTCTGCTTGTATTTGGTATGGCTACAGGTATGGTGGTGATTTTTTTGAGCAAAAAACTGTTACTGCAATGAACTCAATCCTTTCAAACAAGGCTTGTTAGAGAAATCGAATCAAAAAAATACCCAAACGTTGCTTTCGCCCCAAGGCGAAAGCGCCAGAAATATAGTTGATAGGCAATAATATTGTCGATTCGGCTGGGCATTTTTATTGGCAAGTGTCTTAAAAGACATTGTTCCTAACAATACCCTATTATGATTGTGGATACTTCCTAACCGGAATTATAAACTCCAAACTTCACCAACTATCAAACCGTCATCAATAAAGTACAAAGTTAAATATATTACATAAAGTGCTTTTTTATTCATGAGATTTAAGTATATTGCCCACACTGTAGTCATCCTAACGCATAAAGACTTACGAACTGAAGTCTGAAACTGACGCAACTGCAAGAATTGAAGAACAATTCACAAGTCAGAATTCACGAGTCAAGGCGGAAAGTTCCGTCTACCGCCAGAATCAAGACAGTGGGGAATTTACGAGTAAGCCTTAAAAAGCGGGAAATACAGCAGTCCCTGGAAGGTGTTGCCTAATTGCAGTATGAATCCAGATGTAGAGACGTTCCAACACAACGTCTCTACAATAATTTTGATATATGCACAATCGTTTTGATACATGAAATCAGCAACGCCAATTAGCAAAGCAGGATGCAGCTTCTGAAAACTGTGAAATCAGGTATTTCCATCCCGGAATTTTTCCCTCTTAATATGGTCTGTTTGGACGCTATCCGGGGTTCAAAATTGAAGAAGTTTTTTTTGCCAACAGAGTTTAAAAAAAGTTAAAAAAAATAAAATTCGTACTATACTAAACAAAAGTTCAAATCTGTTAATAATCTTTAAAAATAAATGAAACAAGATATCTTGTCTCTTTTTCTGAACGCATATGCTACTAAATTAAGGCTAATGCGGATTTTTAACCATGCTCGCAATCAGCAAAATCGTTCTATTCTTATACTGCCTCCCAGCAATTTTGGTAGTATTGGCGATGAAGCTATGATTACTGGAATTATTGATTATTTCAAAGATAAAGGTGTAGAAAAAATTGGATTAATTTCCTGTAGTCTATCTCCTGATTGGAACAATTTTAAAACAGAATCTCAAAATTTAAAAATTGTTCATCACATCTTTAGCGATTCATGGAAACAGTGGTTTGAATTTATAAAACTAGCTAGCACTTATGACCAATTTTATTGTCTGGGTGCCGACGTAATGGATGGCAAGTATAGTGAGTACCGATCTGCCAGAAGAATCCAATGTGCTGCATTAGCTAAGCAAACAGGTACAGATAGTGCTATACTTGGCTTTAGCTTCAATGAAGAACCAACGGAAAAAGTAGTTGAAGCTTTTCAAAAATTACCTTTAGATATCAAGTTATACGCTCGAGATCCAATTTCACAGAATCGTCTGATTCAGAAATTAAAAAGACCAATAGAACTAGTCGCTGACTTAGCATTTCTCGTGCATCCTGCTAGTAATGATGGACATCTATCAGATGTATTGAAATGGATTAAAGACCAGAAAATCAGTCAACGGGTAGTTCTTGGAATCAACGCCAATTCTCAAATAATTTCCCAACCTGACGAGCAAGATATTAATAAAATAATTCACATCTATGTAGAGGCTTTAACTGAAATATATTCTCAAAATGATAACGTCAGCTTCATACTAGTTCCTCATGATTTTCGCCATCCTGACAAGAAGTCTAGTGATATTGGTTTATCTGAGGCAATCTGGCAAGATCTTCCGGCAGAAGTGCAGTATCATTGTTTGAGGCTACCTGCACAGTTTAGTGCTAGACAAATCAAATCTATAGCTGGGAATCTTGATATGGTACTGAGCGGTAGAATGCATTTTGCTATTGCCTGTTTGGGGCAAGGAACTCCTGTCGCTTGCATAACCTATCAAGGTAAATTTGAGGGGCTATTCAGACACTTTGAGCTAGAGGGAATGCTAATTAAACCTGAAGAGGCTCTTGAGGAGAGCAATCTAGGTAAATTAATCATTGCTTTGCTTGAGAAGCGAGATCATATCCGCAAAAATATTCAAAACAAACTTTCAAAAGTTCAGCAATTAGCGCAGGCTAATTTATACGATCAAGTTTAATTAGTAAGCTGCTCCACATTTAAATTGCATAATCAGGGCAGACAAAATGCTCACGCCACAAGACTTTCATCAAATTTAGATATGCGAATTAGATGTGGAACAGCTGATTACTCTCAAATTTTCACTTTAAAATAAATCTAAATCCGTTACCGCACCAACACTACTAGAAGATACCAACTTGGCATATTTCGCCAACACACCTTTTGTGTAACGTGGTGCAGGAGGTTGCCAATTAGCACGCCGACGAGCTAATTCTTCATCGGAGATATCTAACTGCAATAAACGAGCGGGTGCATCAATGGTAATGCGATCGCCTTCTTCCACAAGAGCGATCGCACCTCCAACTGCTGCTTCTGGTGCAACGTGACCAACTACCATACCATAAGTACCACCAGAAAAGCGTCCGTCAGTAATTAATCCCACAGCATCGCCCAAGCCAGCACCAATAATTGCGGAGGTGGGGGCCAACATTTCTCGCATTCCAGGGCCTCCCTTAGGGCCTTCGTAGCGAATTACCAAAATATCACCTGGTTGAATCTTACCCGCTAAAATCGCATCCAAGGAAGCTTCTTCGGATTCAAATACCCGTGCAGGCCCAGTAATTACTGGCTTTTTCACACCAGTAATTTTAGCTACAGCCCCTTCTGTTGCCAGATTACCTCTGAGAATAGCTAAATGTCCTTGGGCATACATCGGGTTGTTCCAAGGACGAATCACATCTTGGTTGGCTGCTGGTTCTTCTGGGATATCTGCTAATGTCTCTGCAATGGTTTGACCGCTGATGGTCAAGCAATCCCCATGTAGTAAACCATGTGTAAGTAGCATTTTCATCACTTGGGGAATGCCTCCAGCTTTGTGCAAGTCTGTAGCTACATATCTACCACTTGGTTTTAAATCACACAAAACGGGAACACGGGCGCGGATAGCTTCAAAGTCGTCTATAGTTAACTCTACCTCTGCGGCACGAGCGATCGCCAAGAAATGCAACACCGCATTTGTGGAACCACCCACCGCCATAATTACAGAAATGGCATTTTCGATAGATTTGCGGGTGATGATTTGTCGGGGTAAAATTTGTTTGCGAATAGCTTCGACTAAAACAAATGCCGATTTTTCTGTACTATCGGCTTTTTCGGCATCTTCCGCTGCCATTGTTGAGGAATAGGGCAAACTCATACCCAGCGCCTCGAAAGCAGAAGACATGGTGTTAGCCGTGAACATTCCACCACAGGAACCAGCGCCAGGACAAGCCCGACCTTCAACTTCTAATAATTCCTTTTCGTCAATTTTTCCAGCACTGTATTGACCAACAGCTTCAAAAGAACTGACAACAGTTAAATCGCGTCCGTTGTAGTGACCGGGTTTGATGGTGCCACCGTAAACAAAGATAGCTGGAATATTCATCCGAGCGATCGCCAGCATTGCTCCTGGCATATTTTTATCACAACCACCAATTGCCAACACCCCATCCATACTTTGTCCGGTACAGGCAGTTTCAATGGAATCAGCAATTACTTCCCGCGACACCAGGGAATATTTCATCCCTTCAGTTCCCATGGAAATGCCATCGCTAATGGTAATCGTCCCGAACACTTGCGGCATCGCCCCGGCAGATTTAATCCCAACTTCTGCCCTTTGCGCCAGTGTATTAATCCCCATATTACAGGGAGTGATTGTACTATAGCCATTGGCAATGCCCACAATGGCTTTGTTGAAATCTTCATCTTTAAAACCAACTGCACGCAGCATAGCTCGATTTGGCGATCGCTGCACCCCTTTGGTGACAATTTGGCTTCTCAAATTCTCCGACATCTTTTTTCCTTGTGTGCCATCATCGCTACAGTTGCGATTGTATTACCTGATTTTCTCATGCCTGGGGAGCGCGATCGATCCTGAGTAATTCTCGATGTTTCACCAAAAAAGTGTTGAGTAAGGAGTAGAGAAGATCAAAAAAGGGAGAAGCAAGCTAACCTCTCCCCCCGACTATTCAATTAACCTTACTTACAGCAGTTTCATTTATTTGAACCACATCTGTCGTAGGGGTACAGCATTGCTGTGCCCCTAGCGCGTGGTCTATTTACCTGAAAATAGCTGTAACTTAATTAAAGGATAATGTCGCTTCCAAGATTTCCTGCGGCTACAAATAGTGCTGGCGCTCCTGCGAGCTGAATATCGAACTCAGATTCCAAGCCGAAAACGAGATCGGTGTTAGCTCGAAGAATGCCTCCAATATAACTGACTTGGCCAACTGCGGTGAATAGGTTAGCCCCAATGAAAGTGAAGGCTTGGTTGCCTGCTAAAAATGGGTTAGCGTCAATGGTAGATAGATCGATTCGATCGCCTAATCCAGCGCCTAATCCAGCGAAGCCACTGATGACATCGCGCAACACACCAGGTTGACTCTCAGCAAGTGAGTTGAAGTCGAAAAGATCGTTACCTAAACCACCAGTGAGAAGATCGGTTCCATTACCACCAGTAATGGTATCGTTGCCAGCACCACCGTTAATGTTATCGTTGCCATTACCACCGGATAATACGTTATTTTGGCTGTCACCAACAATGTTGTCACCTGCATTTGTACCGATGACATTATCAAAGTTAACCGCAGTAAATGACAATGTTCCCAAACCAGGAACGTTATTTGCAGCCAAACTTTGGGTTTGCAGGTTAACAGTAATAGATACCCCAGGCAAAGATGCGGATGCATCTATGGTGTTATTGGCAACACTCGCATTTGCAATAACCTTTTCAACTTTAAAGAGTTGGTCTTGCCCGAATCCCCCTGCTTTTTGAACGGTTCCGACACCTGACAAAGTGATTTGACCTAGTTGACTGTAGTCTGCGGTATCTATGCCATCTCCACCATTAATGTTGTCATTACCTTGACTGCCTTTGAATGTGTCAGTACCAGCGCCGCCATTGAGGCTATCGTTGCCACCACCACCATCAATGCTGTCGTTGCCATTGCCTCCATTGATGGTGTCATTGCCACTACCACCAAAGATTGTATCGTTACCATCCAACCCAGAGAGTACATTATTAGCACTGTTGCCGTTGATAACGTTATTACGGGCGTTGCCTGTGCCGTTAATTGCTGCCAACCCTGTCAAAGTTAGGTTCTCCAAGTTAGCACTCAAAGTGTAACTAACTGAAGACTGTACAGTGTCTACACCGCCCAAAGCATCACCGAATACTTCGGTAGCGATATCCCCAACGTTGTCTACAATGTACAGGTCATCGTTGTCACCACCGTCTAGTCTGTCAGCACCTGTGCCGCCATTTACGGTGTCGTTGCCATTGCCACCAAAGATTGTATCATTGCCACCACCACCATTAATATTATCGTTACCATCCAACCCAAAGAGTGTATTATTGAAAGCGTTGCCGTTGATGACGTTGTTGCGGGCGTTGCCTGTGCCATTTGCTGCAAACCCTGTCAAAGTTAAGTTTTCTAGGTTACTGCTCAAGGTGTAGCTTACAGAAGCCTGTACAGTGTCTACACCGCCCAAAGCATCACCAAATACTTCGGTAGCGATATCC
>NZ_JAVRBM010000067.1:0-50936 GCF_034531255.1 Nostoc sp. ChiQUE01b
TGTTAATTTATTAATTAATACGTTTTTGTCAATCCGGCATGTCTGGAGTGAGTAACGAACATATTTTTGCCAATCCGGCATGTCTGGAGTGACTAATCAACGTCTTTTAGTAAGTCCGGCATGTTCCAATACTGCTCGGTTTGTGCATTTTTAACTCGGCATTGGGTTTGGGGAAAAGGTTAAAGGGTAAAGGTTAAAGGTTTTTTCTTTCCCCCTTTCCCCTTCCCCCTTTTCCCCTTAACCGACAAGTATTGCGGCATGTTCTGGAGTGACTAATGCTTGTTTTGTAGTTTCGTAGGGTGCGTTATGGACGAAAATCCTAACGCACCGTCCATGATGTTCGGTGCGTTACGCTGGCGCGATAACGCACCCTACCAAACTTATAAATAAAAATTACCATATTTGTGGATTTTGCTGAGCCAAAATTTAGTTTTAGTGGGGCATAGTAATGTTATCAACCTTAAAAGGTAATAGATTTATGTCTCAGAAAAAACGCACATCTCGCGTTCTAGAAAGTGCTGAGTTAAAATTTGCTGGACTCAAAGCAATAAATAGCAATTTGGATATTGGAGATAATTACAATATCGCAAAACTGACACAATTAATTGAAGAGTTACGCACTAAATTAGAAAATTATAATACTATTATCAGCATGATTGACTCTTCCAAAATAGAAATTGAAAAGTTAGAAAAAAATTTGGCTACTTACTGTGAGAATATGCTGATGGGGATTGGCTTTAAATACGGCAGAGACAGCCGTGAATATGAAATGGCTGGGGGAGTTCGTAAAAGTGAAATTCTACGTAAAAGTAGAGCAACTCGGTTAAAAACTGTTGCTAAAAAAGCAGCTAGCCAAAATTCCCAAGTTGTGTAGTCTCCCTAGTAAAAATATAATTGTAGGAACTTACCAATAAAAAAATACACGATTTTTCTTGTGGGGTGGACTTATTGTCCCCCCAAGTTTTCACCATGCCATATGTGATATCAAGTTCGGATAATTACTTATTATTAAAATCTCTTTGCGTCAGTCTTAATGGTAAGTCTTCTACCGAACATGATATGAATACTAGACCTCTTGCAAAAGTTACTTTTGCAAGAGGGGGGAAAGGGAAAAGGTTAAAGGAAAAAGGGTTTTTATTAGCCCTTTCCCCTTTACCCCTTACTCTTTTCCCCACTTCTGCAAGAAGTCTACTATACTTCATCAAATGCAGGTGGATAAACAACTTTTCCCTTACACTTTTTGTGATAACCTTGCAGTGGTTTAACCATGAAAAATTCTTCTGGTACTGGAAAGGGAGATTCTATTCCATAAATCACGGAAGTCTGAAAGCCAAAGCGAGTATAAAATTCTGGATGACCTAGTACAATTACTATGGCTTCTTTGTTTGCTTCGGCTATTTCTAACCCTGCTTTGATTAATGCACTGCCAATTCCTTGTCTTTGAAACTGGGGATAAACTGCTAAAGGTGCTAAACCAAGTACTTGTAATGTTTGTTTGTTCGCCAAATCAATATAGCTAAATAAAATGTGACCGACTACCATACCTTCAATTTCAGCAACTAGCGAAAGTTCTGGAATATAGCGGTCAGAATGGCGAATTCTTTCTACAAGTTTGGCTTCGTTGTCTTGACCAAAAGCTAATGTATTCACCTGTGCTATTGCTGGGTAGTCTGTCAAAGTTTCACAACGGATATTCATCATTTTAAAATCAATTCCATAAAAATCCAGTTCGCTCGATATTCTAACGGAATTTCTGTTTTTTCTAAGTACGGCTCGATATTGTAAAAGCCAAATGCACGATAAAGTGCGTGTGCTTCTTTTGCATAAGGCGCGGTGTCTAAGCGAAGTTTGGAGTAACCAATATCAGTAGCTTCATTGATGATAGCTTGTAATAATGCTCGACCTATTCCTTTTTGGCGGAATTGTGGTTTGACATACATCCTTTTAATTTCGCCAATATCTTGGTTAATGTTTCGCAAGCAAGCACAGCCAGCTATTTGTTCTTCATATTGTCCTAAAAGTAAGCGTCCTGAAGGTAGTAGAAATTCATCGAGTTGGGTGATATATTGCTCGAAGAATGTATTAACATCTATATTGATGTTATATTTTTGGCTAAAGATTAATTTAGTTTCATTAAAATAGTCAAAGAACAGGTTTTTGATATGAGATTTATGTTCTTCATTTTCTACAAGGATAATTTTGAGCAAAGTTTATGCCTCCGCTAGAGAAAACTAAGTTTGAGGTGCGTTAGCCTACGGCATAACACACCCTACTGGCGTGACTACAAATTGTTAACTATATCTTGAATCATTGATGGTTACAATTCCAGTAATTGATTTGGCTGCTTTCATGAATGGCAATGCAACAACTCGGCAAGCTGTTGTGAAAGAAGTTTATCAGGCTTGTCATGAAATCGGTTTTATGTACTTGCAAAATTCTGGTATGTCAAAAGATTTAATTGAGCAAGTATTCACGTATAGTAAATGTTTTTTCAATTTACCTTTAGAAGTTAAGCAAAAGCAAGCTTGGAATGATGAATTTAATAATACAGGATATGTTGCTATTGAGAGAGAACGCCTTGACCCGAATAAACCAGGTGACTTAAAAGAGGCGTTTAATGTCAGCAAAGAAGGTGCTGTGGGTATGGATGCTTGTATTGGGGCTTTTTATGATAGTTGCACAAACCTAGCTAACACAGTTTTGCAAACATTTGCTTTGGCGTTGGACTTGCCAGAAGATTTTTTTACCACAAGGCACAGCCAACATAATCATACCTTGCGATCGCTCCACTATCCCCCATTACAAACACCGCCTAAACCCGGACAAGTGCGTGCAGGGGAACATTCCGATTATGGGAGTATTACTTTACTTTTCCAAGATGATGTCGGCGGGTTGGAAGTACAAACAACAGCAGGAGAATGGATTCAGGCGGCTGCAATTACTGATACTGTTATAGTTAATACTGGTGATTTAATGCAGAGGTGGACAAATCATGTGTTTTGTTCAACTAAGCATCGGGTAATGATTCCTAATGACGACAGAGTAAACCAGTCTCGCTATTCTATGGCTTTTTTCTGTCATCCTAATGATGATGTAGAAATTGCTTGTTTGGAGAGTTGCAAAACAGGAAAATCACCAATTTATCCGTCTATCCTAGCAGGAGAATATCTTTTACAACGGTTACAAGCAACTTATGGTAATTCGTAATTAGGGAAGATATTTAAGATGCAAACTTACGACTGGATTGTGGTTGGCGGTGGGATTACGGGTGCTACGCTTGCTTATGAATTAAGGAAAGCAGGCTTTGGTGTACTTTTGGTGGAAGAATATGAAATACCACAGAATGCAACTCGCTATAGTTATGGTGGACTTGCTTATTGGTCGGGTACTACACCACTAACTCGCCAATTGTGTGAAGATGCGATCGCTCGTTATCATATCCTATCCCAAGAGTTAGACGCTGATATCGAATTTCGGGAATTAGATTTGTTACTAACTATTCCAGCAGCTAGTGACCCAGAAGCGATCGCTGCGTTATATAGTAATTGTGCTGTTGTACCGCGTTTACTGGACGTACAAGCAGCTAGTGAATTGGAACCGCTAATAAATCAACAGGCGATATCTGGCGCTTTAACTGTTAAACACGGTCATATTCATCCACAAAAAACTGCACAAGCTTACATTCAAGCTTTTTTGCGTAGTGGAGGTGAACTCCAAGTTAGCAAAGTATTGCAAATATTGGAAAATGGCGTACAAACCACCAATGCAACTTACCACAGTGCAAATGTCGTCATCTGTGCAGGTGGACTTAGCCGCCAACTATTAAAATCAGCTGGTATTTCCTTGAAGATATATTTTACCCACGCAGAAATAATTGAAACTGCACCAGTTGATATCAGGTTACGCACCTTAGTTATGCCAGCAAATGTGCAACGGTATCAATTAGAAGCCCAATCTACTCAAGTCGAGCAATTGTGGGATGAACCAGGTAATGAACCAGTACCAGCGATTTTAGATGCCGGGGCAATTCAGTTTCAAGATGGTAGTTTGCGTTTAGGTCAAATTAGCCGCGTTCTTACAAATCCTCATGCGGAGGTAAACTCACAAGCGAGTGAACGCTGGTTGCGAGAAAGTGTCGGGGAAGTCTTACCAGCTTTGGGGAATTTACCAGGAACTTGGCATCATTGCTTAGTGGCATTTAGTAACAATCAATTTCCTTTAATTGGTACTGTTCCTGGATTTGAAAGCATTCATGTATTTTCTGGATTTAGTAACCCCCTGGTAATCGTACCACCCTTAGCAGAGCGCTTTGCTAAATTTGCAACTGGCAAGGAAGATACAATTATTAGAGAAATAATTAATTAGGGCTGACGCAAAGATGGGGAGACGCGGGGACGCGGAGAGTTTTAAATTATTAAGGCATAGGCGTAGGTTGGGTTGAGGAACGAAACCCAACATCCAAAAACCTTGCATTCTTGGGTTTCACTCCGTACCCCTAAGGGGAACTAAGGTACAACCCAATCTACACTCTGTTCCCTGTTCCCTACTCACCGATTACAGCCAATTTCCAATCAGAATAAATGGTGCCCAATAATAAGGGTGATTATATTGGATATCAATCTCTGTTTCTTTGGCATTAATCAGTTTCAATTGAGCAATTTGTAAAGCTTGTGCTTTACTCATTTTTGATTCACGTAATTTACTATAAAACTCTGCCACTAAATTAGCTGTAGACTCATCCCCCACAGACCATAGTGAAGCCATTGCACTTTTAGCACCAGCTTGTAACGCCACACCTGCTAATCCTAAGGTTGACCTATCATCACCAACTGCTGTTTGACAAGCGGTTAGTGCTAATAATTCAACTAAGTTAGAACTATTATTAGTTTGACGTAGCAATGTTTCTAGTTGATTAATTGTGAGTTTGTCATTATTTCCTGTGACTAAGAATGTATCTTCTGCAATTGTGCCGAATTGTGCGTGAGTTGCAACGTGAATAATTGGATAAGATGTGTTTTGAATTTCTTGTTCTAAATTGCTAATTGTAAATTCCTGATTTTCTAACTTTTTAGTATTTGCAAATAGTTCTTGCACTGCCTTTGTTTCTAGAGGAACATTCGTTAATGCTTCAAATAATTTATCGTCGATTTTTGCTTCTTGACTGACAGCTAAAATTAAGGCTCTACTTGATTTAATATTAACTTTTTGTGTCGAGGTTAATTGTAAGCTGGGAGTACTAGCGATCGCATATTTTTCGATCAAATATTTTTTGTCTTTTTTATCATAAAGTGCAGCCATCGGCACATTACGCAAAAAGCTATCTTGGATAAATACTAAAGTTGTAATTTTGTTAGCACTTAAATCATCCTCAAAGGGACGGATGATTAATTCATAGAGATTTTCTGCATCTTTAGTATTATAATTAACATCTCGTTTCCCTCGAACTAACCCAGTGTAAAAGTTTGTAATCTCCTGGCGAAGAGTTTCCTGATTTTTATCTATCCATTGCAAATGTCTTTCTTGATTAGGTAAAATCAAGATAACTCCTGTCTTACCTTTAAGAACTATTGAACTAATAAATGCAGTATTGTCCTCTACGACCTCGGTAACATTTTTGTTATTAATTGCTGTTAAAATACAATCATTACCAAAGTAATTTTGAATTTCTGCTAATCTGAGGGAATTTATTGTAGTTAAGGCAGCATTTAAGGCTGGACTACTCAGTTGTTTATTACTAGTATTACTTGCTGAGGCAAATTCTAATTGAAGTTGTGCTAGCTGACGATAAACAGGCTCAATAATATCACGAAAATCAAACTGAAAATCACGGTCTGCAATCAGAATGTCGCTGCGTAACTCTTCTAGAATATTGTATGCTCTTTGATAAAAAGGAAGTGCCTCAATATTTCTATTCTGTGCTTCTAAAACTCTTCCCGCTTGCCATTCCCATAAATATAAGCTATCTTTAGCTTTTAATTTTTGATCTGCTAACCAAATTGCCTTATTAGTTAATTCCCAAGCTTGTTGATATTTTTTTTCTTGGCACTCATAGAAATGACCAAGCGCTCCTAAAGCATAAGATTCAGAACGAGAGTCTTGCAATCTCTGAGAAATATTTATAGCTTTATTAAATAATTCCTTTGCTTGCGCGTTTGGTAATTTTAGCTTTGCCAAACATTGAGTTAATGGTGAAGTTAATTCCTCATCGACAGCAGGCAAATTTGCTAAATTGATCGCTGCATACACTTTATTCATAGAATCGGGTAATTTATCCAACAGTTCCAAAGATTCTTGAATATTTTCTTGCAACTGATTTTGAGGTATTAAACTGATTGTTTTGGAGTGGTAAAAAAGCTGAATCAGATTAAGCAGACTTCGGATTTCACCAGATTTATTATCTTGTTGACGAGCTTCTTTGAGACTTGATTGGAAATATTCTAGCGCTTGCTGATAATCATTTTTGGCCTTTTGTTGGAATTCCCTTGCTTTAGAAATACTTTGTTGTTGAGCCGATTTTGTACGTAGATTCCAAAGTTGGGCGCGACTGGCGTGAGCATTACCTAAACTATTTAAGATTGCAAAATTATATGTTTGATTGTTAGTCTTTTTAGCAGCTTCTAGATATTGAATTGCTACATCATAATTACCTCGAAGGCGATAAGCTTCGCCAAGACTTCCTAATGCTGCAATTTCCCCTGCTTTATCTTGTTGTTCTGAAGCTATTTTTAATGCACTACCTTGCTGACATGCTAGATTTTCGATATTTTTGGCATCAGAGACACCGCATAAAAAATTAATTGCCTTTCCTGTTTGTCCAAAACTACTGTAAGCTTGTGCTATTTCTGTTAATATTCGCCCTACTTTCTGCCAGTTTTGTTGAGAACGATAGTAATTATTAACTTGCTCCCAATAACTTAGAGCTTGCTCATTTTCACCCAGTTGTTGATAAGTTCGTGCTAAATTTTCATTGGCGATCGCCACATTATTATAGTTCTTTTTTTGTGTATATAACTCTAAAGCTGCTTTCCAAGATTGAATTGCAGCCCGAAAGTTTCCTGCTTGATAACTTTCAACACCTTTGTTAACTAATTGATCGGCATCAGGAGCTTGAGCTTGGACTAACTTGCCGATACTTAGTTGGGGACTTGTCAATTGCACATTATTCAACCATACACAAAGGGTGAAACTGACAAAAAATAAAATTGTTAACCAATAATGAGTAGTTGATTTAGAAAATTTTTTGATCACGGGAAAACAAAGGTTAATAGTGATTATAAATAAGCTTATTACAAATAAAATCAGATGAGTTGTATATTTGTCAACTCATTGCAAAAATATTTACGTAAGTAATTAGCCATAGCAAATTTCAGGCATATTGGCTATGTAGTTTTCTGCAATTGCTACAACATTATTAAGTATTATTCAGATTTTATTTATGAAGTAAATATATAAGAGGTAAAAATTACTTTCTCACAAATCATGATGAATAAATTGCACAAATTACTCATGACTACCACAGTCATAATATTCTTTAGTGGCATTCCCTTTGGTGAAACACTAGTTCAAGCGCAAGAAGCAGCATATCTGCAATGCATTAAAGAATATACTAATTTAGGTATCTCAGCAGATGCGGCATTAGCTGAATGTCAAAAAACTAGTTTGGCTGAGTGTGTTCAACGTTTAATTACTCAAAAATATGTGGCTAAATCAGTATCAGAATCTAATGGACGTTACTTAATTGATTTGGGTGCAAGTGAGACAACATGGCTAGAAGGTAACGGATGGAGAAGCAAAAAATGTAGCCCTAACACAGAAGGGGCATCTAAAAAACAAACCCAGCAATTTGTGTCAGGAACTTCGACCGAAACCGTTCTCTATGAGTGGTTTAGACAGGGCTGGTGCAAAGAACCACAAATAGATTTAGGCCAAAGTTACTCTGTTGATGAAGCAAAAACAATTTGTGAATTGGGTTTGCAGCCAAAAGAATAAAGTGCGATCGCTCTTTAACCGATTTATTATAAATCAGCGATCGGCGCATTTAAGTAAGTCGCCGATAAAAGTTCAATCTAGGTGAATAAATATAAATTCGATGTCAGGTGTGTTGTCAGATAGCGCAACGCACCTTGAATTGTTGACGGTGCGTTAGCCTACGGTATAAAGTACCATACTTCAGATTTATTAATTCTGAATTCTGCTATATTTACATGTCATTTGAAACAAGCTACTATTTTTACGTCTTTAATTACACCGTTAAAGGCGGTTAACTAGAATTGTGACTAACCAATATTATTCAAAATTGCGCTTATCTTTTGGACTAATCCTGAGCTTTGCTTTGACAACTAATATTAGCGTCTTAGCTCAAGTCACAGCCGATCAAACCTTGGGAACACAAGTTATAGATAATGGGCCATTTTCTTTTATTGAAGGTGGAACAACTGTTACTAATACAAATCTATTCCATAGTTTTAGCAGTTTTAGTATTCCTAATGGCAGTGGGGGAATTTTTCTCAATGATTCCAATATTATCAATATATTTGCGCGAGTAACTGGTGGGACAACATCTGATATTCAAGGATTGATTTATGCCCAAGGTGCTGCTAATTTATTTTTGATAAATCCCAATGGTATTATCTTTGGAGAAAATGCCCGATTAAATATCGGTGGTTCTTTTGTAGCTACCACAGCTAATGCAATTCAATTTCCTGGCGGGGCTGAATTTTCTTTAACTTCACCAGTTGCACCAGACAATACTTTACTCAGTATTAATCCTACAGCATTTCTGTTTAACCAAATTGCTGCCCAAGGTGTCAACTCAATTGAAAATCAGGGGATTTTGAGAGTTAATGACAATAAAAGTTTAATATTACTTGGTGGTCGTGCGTCATCTACACCTGAATCTACAGGCCAAATTCTAATGGATGGAGGGCAGGTTATAGCACCAGATGGCAGAGTCGAGATTGGTGGATTAACTGCACCTGGAACAGTAGGACTGAATATTGATGGCAACAATTTCAGCCTGACTTTCCCTGATGATGTAGCAAGAACAGATATCTCACTTGAAAATCAATCTCTCGTTGCTGTTTTTGGTGCAATTGGCGGTGATATTGTAGTGAATACCAATAATCTTAAATTACTTAATAGCAATATTTATACAGGTAGAACTAACCCAGGTTCATCTCAAATTCAAGGAGGTGATATTTTAATTAATGCTAATGGAATTGTTAGCTTAGAAAATGGAAGTCTTATTGGTAATATAGGAGTAGAAACAGGCAACACAGGAAATATTAACATTACTGCCGAATCATTAGAAATTATAAGTAGTGGAATTTTTGCAGATGCAATCAATAGTAACACAAATCCTATTGATATCAAAGTTAAGGATACAATTACTTTGTCTGGGGAAAATAGTACAATCAACAATCAAGGTATTGGTGGTATTAATATTCAGGCAAAAAATATTTTACTTCAAGACACTAGCTCTTTATCAAGTAGAACGGGGAATGTGAATATTCAAGCCGATGAATCAATTATTTTGAATAATCAAGCTTATATTGATACAAGTAGCTTAGAACTAGAAAATACGGGTAATTTATCAATTATTACTAATCTTTTGAGTCTGAATAATGATTCTAATATATCAGCAATTAACATTCAAGGGACGAATGCAGGAAATATAAATATTAAAGTTACAGAACTGAATGCAGAAGATAATTCTTCTATTTTTGCTTTTAGCGCTAATTCACCTACAAGAGGTAATGGAGGTGATATTACTATTGATGCAGAACAAATATTATGGAATAGTAGTAAAGAAATAAATGCTGCAAGCGATACTGGTAATGCAGGCGATATAACTATTAATACTAACTTTTTACAGTTAACAGATGGAGCTATCAATACTGCAAGCTTTGGTACAGGTAATGGAGGGAAGATTCTTGTTAACAGCAAAAATAGTGTAGTTCTTAATAATGCTGATATTTCTAGTGAGATCAGAGAAGGTGGGGCGGGTAATGCCGGTGATATTACAATTCAGACATCAAGATTAAATTTAAGTAATGGCAGTCAAATTATTGCAGGTATTAGTGGGTCAACACAAAATCTTCCTGGAGGGCAAGGTAAAGGTGGAAATATTCTCATTAATGCTGCGGATGCTGTAATAATTTCTGGAACTAATGCTAATGGATTTCCTAGCTTATTATCGACTCAAACCGATAGAGGAAGTGTTGGTCAGGCAGGAGATATTGTAGTTAACACAGATTATTTTCGCTTAGAAAACAACAGCAGTGTAACGGCAGATACTAAAAATTCTAATAATGGAGGTGATATCACCATTAATGCTCGTGTATTTGAAGCATTTACTGGAGGGCAAGTTTTTACAACAACCAACAGTAGCGGCAATGCTGGTAATATCACTATCAATGCTACAGATGAAATTACTATTTATGGCTTAGTCAGTGGTATATTTACAACTACAACAGCAAACTCTATTGGTAATGGGGGGACAATATATTTATCCACAAATAACTTAAATCTAGCTAATGATGCTAGAGTTTTTGCACGCAGTGAAGGAGAAGGTATTGCAGGCGATATTAATATTATTGCTAAAGGTAATTACAGTGCGAATAATAGTTTAGTCAGCGCAAATTCTGAAAAATCAAGCGGTGGCGATATCAATATTATTGCAAGAAATATTAGTCTACGCAACAATAGTGATATTCGTACTGACTTATCTACAGGGCAAGCAACTGGAGGTGATATCAGCCTCAATGCTGACACCATTATCGTTTTAGAAGATAGCGACATTCTCGCTTTTGCACCAGAGGGTCAAGGCGGTAATATTACTTTTAACACTCGTGCTTTATTTAGTGATTCTCTCTATAACCCTACACAAACATTAGCTGATAGAAATAGTCTTCAGTCACTAAATAATAATAATCGTTCTGACATTAATGCTACTGGTGTAATTTCTGGTAATATCATCGGTGTGCCTGATATCACTTTTATCCAAAACAGCCTGACAGAATTACAAGATAATCCCATTGATACTAATGCGCTGATTGCTAATATTTGTATCGCCCGTAGTCCCAAGCAAGAAGGTACTTTTTTAATCACAGGTGTTGGTGGTTTACGATCTCGTCCTGGGGATGCTTCAGCTTCAACTTATCCTACAGGTGATGTACAGAATGTTGCCAATGATAGTGTAACTAGTCAGTGGAAAAAGGGTGACTTGATTATTGAACCAGAAGGAGTGTATCGACTAGCAAATGGACAATTAGTGATGAGTCGAGAGTGTCGCTGAGGATTAAGCACATTAGGGCAGGCAAGATGCCTACCCCACAAGATAATGATTTATTGATTAAAAATCTTTAAGCAGCGACGAAAATATCTGCGTTGGTTAGGGACAATCCAGTGTTAAGTGTAGCAATTTGGATTTTAGCGATCACTCCTGTACCATCTTGGTCGAAGAACAGAGAACCGTTGCCTTTATCATAAAGAAATCTTTGGCTAGCTGTACTTGCTGCTGAACCGAGGAAAAATTGACTAGCAGCGATGGCGGCACCAGCAACTAACCCGCCACCAAAAGCAGCCCTAGAGACGGCAATCGTATCATCAATGACGCTAAAATCAGTAATTTTGTCGATTCCTTCAGTGCGAAAGTTGAATGTAAAGCGATCGCTGCCACTACCACCAGTTAGTGTATCGTTCCCAGTACCACCAACAAGGACATCATTACCAGTACCACCAATTAGTGTATCGTTACCACCGCCGCCAGTTAGGGTATCATTCCCCGTACCCCCATCCAGAAAATCGTTGCCAATGCCAGCTGTTTGAACTGTAAATTGCAGCGACCAACTATTGAGCGTACCAGCAACTGCAATTTCATCATCTCTGACTTCTAGTTTCCATGTGCCATTGGGGTTTTTATTGTCAAAAGCAGATAGCAGCCCTTCTGGTTTGAAACTTCCGCTAAAAGGCGCAGTCCCAAGTGTAATTGATGTTGCTGCTTCATCATCCAATGTCGTGTTAGTAAAATTAATGTTACTACCGCCGACATCAGTAAACAATTCCACGCGAGTCCCTGTTGGACTAATCAGAAAAACATCTAGATCAGAATCCCAGTTGTGCTTAATATTTAAAGTGACGTTGACATCAGCAATCGATGTCGGTAAACCACTGACGGCTAAACTAGATGTAATTGTAGACAAGTCAGGGATACTAACAGGAGAGTTATTGCTAAAGGTTTTGGTTTCGTTAGTAGCTCCATCACCAACTAGACTATCATTCCCAGCACCACCATATAGTGTGTCATTGCCAGCGCCGCCATTGAGTTGATTGTTAGCACCGTTACCTGTAATTGTGTTGTTGAGATTGTTACCAGTGCCGTTGATTGCAGATGTGCCTGTGAGAATCAGATTTTCTAAATAAGCTGGACCTAAGTTAAAGTTGTAGGCAGACTCAACTGTGTCTGTACCTTCATTAAGGTATTCATAGATACTGTAGTAACTATCGCCATTGATTATATAGCGATCGTTGCCAGTGCCCCCATACAAAGTATTATTGCCAGTACCGCCATTGAGGGTATCATTACCAGCGCTGCCATAAAGCGTGTCATTCCCCGCGCCACCTACAAGACTGTCATTTCCAGCTTTGCCATCAATGAGATCGTTTCCGCCTTCCCCAGACAGATAATTGTTGTATTCATTTCCTGTTAAACTGTCATTAAAGTTACCTCCTATGGCATTTTCAATCACAGATATACCGCCTTTGGAATTAGCGATGGTAAATCCGCCTTTAATACCAACAACTCGACTAAGAAAGCCACCAGCACCAGGATCGTTATTCGCCAAAGTTGCATTATTCAAGTCAATAATTACTGAATTAGTTGCCCCTTGACCAGATATTGTATCTGTTCCGCCTGCATCCCAAATACAAGACCAATAGGTTCCAACGCCATTAAAAGTAGGAAGCGAATAAACATTATTACCTGTATTGTATGACTTATTAATACCGTAAATATGTTGGATAGCTGCAATATCAAATGCCATTGGCCCCGCAGCATAACCCCAATTTGTTTCATACCCAGGAGAATAGGGACTTTGAATATCAACGTAAGACATGACTGTGGTGACAAACTGATTAAGGGCGTAGTCACCAAAATCTCCAGAGTAATCAACACCAGGAAAAATAGAAGAAGTTCCGCCTTCATCGTGGGGATGAGCTAATCCCAAAGCATGACCAATTTCGTGAACAAAAGTATAGTAAGAATAGCCACCAACTGCTAAAGCAGCATCAGGATTGTATTGGTAAGGTTCCCAGTTAACTAAAACATCTCCTTCTGCAAGAAAATCGAAAGATTCTCCTGGTGGGCTTGCTATACCTAGTACGCCATCGCCAAAAAGAGAAGAATCAACAACATGAAAGGTTAACTCAGCTTGAGAATCGTTAAAACCAGAATATTCTAGTTGGAAGTTAGCTACATTTGACCAAGCTTTGATTGCATTAGTAAAGGCATTTATTTCAGCATTGTCGAAGAAATAATCCCAAGATTTGTTATCAACAAAAGAATAGGTCAGTTTTCTATTGTCGTTTTCAATTTTCCAACGACTACCCCATAGTAAACCGTCTACGTAGGCTAAACCAGTTTTAGGAACACCAGTAGCAGAACCAACAAAAGTAGACATTTGTTTCTCCTTTTCGCAATCAAAATGAGAGTAAAAATAGTAGTCAGCTTTGATTTCTGAGCTTACTTATAGAATTAGGGAATAGGAAATAAAGCTGAGAAACCAAGGAACAAAATATAGAGTAAGAAAAGTACGAAAATTATTCGCTCAGGTTTCATGCAGTGTTATATGCATAATTGTGTATGGCAGATTGCAGAAAACTGCATTGTAATTTAACTGGTGATATGCAAAAGATTATGCATTAGTCTGGATTTCGTGAAAAATAGCGATCGCTCCAACAGAAATACTAGTTAATAGCACAATCTCTGGTAATATGATTGCGGTATCTGATACAGCCCTACTTAATTATTCGTAACCAATAAGATCCCCGACTTTTTGGATAAGTCGGGGATCTGAGCCTATAAATTTACATAAATTTAAGCCATGATTAATCAATCTTATTTAAATTGGTATTGGCGCTTAGGGCTATCAATTACTTTAAGTTTTATAACAAACCTCAGTGCCTTAGCTCAAGTAACACCTGACCAAACTTTGGGAACACAAGTTACAGATATTGGCTTGGGTTCTTATATTTCAGGTGGCACAACAGTTGGCAATACAAACCTATTTCACAGTTTCAGCAGTTTTAGCGTTCCTAATGATGGCGGAGCAATTTTTCTTAACGATTCCAACATTAGTAATATCTTTGCACGAGTAACTGGTGGAACAGCATCTAATATTCAAGGATTGATTTATGCCCAAGGTGCTGCTAATTTATTTTTGATGAATCCCAACGGCATTATTTTTGGAAAAAATGCCCAGTTAAATATTAGTGGTTCATTTGTAGCTACCACAGCTAATGCAATTCAATTTCCTGGCGGTGCAGAATTTTCCTTAACTTCTCCAGTTACACCCAATAATTCATTACTCAGCGTCAATCCTACAGCATTTTTATTTAATCAAATTGCTAACCAAGGGGCAAACTCAATAGAAAATCGTGCGATTTTGGCGGTTCCCAATAATAAAAGTTTAATCCTACTTGGCGGTCGCATCTCACCTACACCTGAATCTACAGGACAAATTCTAATAGATGGAGGACAACTCGCCGCGTTAGACGGTAGGGTAGAGATTGGTGGGTTAACTGCACCAGGAATAGTAGGACTTAATGTTAATGACAACAACTTAAGCTTGACTTTTCCTGATGGTGTGGCGAAAACAGATATCTCACTTGTAAATCAATCTGTGGCTATTGCTACTGGTGCTGGTGGTGGTGATATTGTAGTTAATGCTAATAATTTGAATTTAGAAAATTCTAGTTATTTCTTCACTGGTATAAATCAAAATCAAGGAACTTCTGACACCAAAGCAGGTGATATTGTAGTTAATGCTAGTGGAGTTGTAACACTCAATGAAAATAGCATTTTTGGAAATATTGCTTTAGGTATTGGAGATAGTGGTAATATCAATGTTAGTGCGCGATCGCTAAAAATGAATAGTGGTAGTATTCAAGCAATTGCCACAGAGGGTAATTCAGGAATTGTTAATATCAAAGTTGAAGATACAGTTTCCCTATCTGGAACAAACGCTAGTGGTTTCGGTAGTTTGATTGCAAGCGCGGTTCAACCACGTGACACCTCTATATCTACAGAACAAACCTTTTCAGGAACGCCAACCTACGGGAGAAGCGGTGGTATTGATATCCAAGGACGAAATCTTTTGCTCACAGATGGTGCTTTAATAAGTGCTACGAACATTTTTGCAAATGATTCTGGAGATATTAAAATTCAGGCTTTTGATACAATTAATTTGAACAATTTTGCAGCAATATTGTCTATAAGTTCTGATGGAAAAGGAAATGCAGGTAATTTATCGATTACTACCAATTATTTGAATTTGGAAAACCAGTCTCAAATCTCAGCTAATACTCTTGGTGGTAACGGTGGCGATATGAATATTGCGGCTCAGAGTATTAGTTTAGATAATTCTTTTATTTCTGCATCTGCTAATTCTTCTTCTGAAGTTATATCTAATGTCGGTGATGCTGGCAATATAAATATTAAAACTGGAAGACTTACTTTAACAAATTATGGAACTATACTTTCTGTTTCTGGAGAACCAGAACCAGGCGAAACAATTGGACGTGGCGGAGATATTAATATTACAGCCACTGATTTAATAGAAATCGATCCTAAAGGTTCAACAGATAGAATTACTGGTATTTCTGCCACAACTTTTAGCAATAGTCGTGCAGGTGATGTAACACTAGACACTAAAAATCTCCTGGTGAGAAATGGCGGTTATATCACAGTAGGAGCTATTAATAATTTGGGTGGTGATGCAGGTAATATTACTATCAATGCATCAGATTCTATTGATTTAATTAGCTCAAACGCTAATTTTCGTAGTTTAATCTCTACACAAGTTCAACCTGTAGGTAATGGCGGTGATATAACAATTAATACTAAACGTTTGCAGTTAACAAATGGAACTATCAGCGCTGGAACTTTTGGCAAGGGTAATGCTGGTGATATCTTTATTGCCAGCAATGATAGGGTTGTTGTTGACAACGGTATAATCGATAGTCGCGTAGGAGCAGGCGGAGTTGGTAATGCTGGAGATATTAAAATTCAGACACGAAAGCTAACTTTAACTAACGGTGGTGCTATTAGTACTTTAATTGCTGAAGCAACGGGAAATTTGCCTGGTGGACAAGGTAAGGGTGGAAGTATCCGCATTGATGCTGCTGATGCAGTAACTATTTCAGGAACTAATATAAATGGAAATGCAAGTGGAATATCAACCGAAACCCAAAGTGGGGCGCTTGGTCAAGGTGGAGATATCATAATCAACACAGATTATTTCCGTCTAACAGACAATGCTTTTGTATCAGCAGCAACTAGTAATTCTAGTAACAGCGGTAATATAACTTTGAATACTCGTGTATTTGAAGCATCAAATGGTGGATTGATAACTACAGGAACTGTTGACAGTGGTAAATCTGGTGACATTACTATCAATGCCGCAGATAGTATCACTATCTCTACCAACTCAGATAATATCACTGGCTTATTTGCAGGTACTAGTTCTACTGGAAACGGCGGAACAATATTCTTATCTACAACTAACTTTAATTTATTTACAAGCGATTTAAACTTACCTAATAACGTTGCTGGAGTTTCTACAAGGAGTAATGGAAGAGGTGTTGCAGGCAATATTAATATTACTGCTAAGGATAATTTTAGGGCAAATAATAGTTTAGTAAACGCACAATCCGAACAAGCAGGCGGTGGTAGCATCAATATCACTGCGAGAAACATTCGCTTACTTAATAACAGCGACATCCGCACCGATTTATCTACAGGTGAAGGTAGTGGAGGTAATATTACCCTCAATGCCAACACTATTATTGCCTTAGAAGATAGCGATATTCTCGCCTTTGCGCCAGAAGGTCAAGGTGGTAACATTACTTTTAACACTCGTGCTTTGTTAACTTCACCACTATATCGCCCTACACAAACTTCAACTGATATAAATACCCTTCAGTCATTAAATAATAACGATCGCACCGATATCAACGCCAGCGGTGCAATATCTGGTAATATCATCGGTGTGCCCGATATTACTTTTATCCAAAATAGCATCACAGAATTACAATCTAATCCCATTGATACTAATGCGCTAATTGCTAATAGTTGTATTGCTCGTAGTGCAAAGCAAGAAGGTACTTTTTTAATTACAGGTGTTGGTGGTTTACCTGCTCGTCCTGGGGATGCTTCAGCTTCAACCTATGCCACAGGTAATGTGCAAAATGTTACTAATGATAATGCAAGACATCAGTGGAAAAAAGGCGACTTGATTATTGAACCCCAAGGAGTGTATCGACTAGCAAACGGACAATTGGTTATGAGTCGAGAATGTGGTTGAGGCTAAGACGAATGGAACTGAAATTTATAATAAACATTTCTCAAAAATCATTGCAGACACGGTTTAATTTATTGGGCTGTGTTGCATTACAAATGTTATTTTTTAGCAACTGTGTTTTTGCCCAAAGTAACATTATACCGGATAATACTTTAGGTAGCGATCGCTCCATCGTCACACCTCTAGACACCACCAACAACTTACCAGTTGACTTAATCGATGGTGGCACAGTTCGTGGCATCAATTTATTTCACAGCTTCCAAGAATTTAATGTCAGCGAAGGACGAGCAGCATACTTCTTAATTAATAACTCTGACATTCAAAATGTCTTAACTCGCGTTACAGGTAAAAACCCCTCAGAAATTTTCGGGACTCTGGGTATAATTAGCGATTCTAACCCGAATTTATTTCTAATTAACCCCAATGGTATTATCTTTGGCCCCAACGCTAGTTTAGATGTGGGGGGTTCATTTGTTGCCACAACTGCTAATGGCGTTAATTTGGGACAAACGGGTATATTCAACGCTTCCGAACCTGCCAAAAGTAATTTACTCAGCATCCAACCTTCAGCATTATTTTTTAATGCTGTTAACAACCAAGCAGAAATTATTAACAATTCTAGGGCTATATCTACAGTATTGGGTTCTGCGTTGAATGGCAATCCTCAACGTCAGATATCAGGATTAACAGTACTTGATGGCAAAGATTTATCACTTATGGGGGCAAATGTAATTTTGGATGGAGGGTTTATATATGCTCCTGGTGGGCGGGTTGAATTGGGAGGTTTGACAGAACTAGGAATAGTTAATTTAGATTCTACAGGTTGGCGTTTTCCTGATAATGTAGCACGAGCAGATGTATCCCTTGCAAATAGCTCTTCTGTTTTTATGGCATCTGGCGGTGGAGGTAGTATTGCTGTTAACGCCCGCAATTTTAATCTTGCAAGCGGAAGCAGTTTCATCGTAGGTATCAATCGAGGTTTAGGAAATATTAATAGTTTCACAGGAAATATTGAAATTACTGCTACCGATAACGTGACTATTGAGGGTACAAATTCGTCTACGACTGGAATTATCAATGCAATACAAGGTACTGGGAATGCGGGAGATATAGTTATCAATACAGGTAATTTTGAAATTATTGGTAATGCCTTAATAGGTTCCTTCACTGCTGGAAAAGGTAATGCTGGAAATATTGATATTCGAGCTAGAGACAAAGTGACAATTTCGGGAATTGGTTCAGAAAGTTCAATTAGTAGCTCTGTTGGAGAAACAGCTGAAGGTAGGGGAGGAAATATTACTATCCAGACAAAAACTTTTGCTTTAAATAATGGTCAAATTAGCGCCAATAGTTTAGGACGCGGGAATGCAGGTAATATTCAAATAAATGCTGCTCAATCTTTTAGCATTAAAAATGCACAAATAGCAACTAGTAATTTTGGACAAGGAGATGCAGGAAATATCACAATAGAAGCAGAAAAGGCGGATATTGTATTTGATTCAAGTCTAATATCCAGCGGTGCGGGGGGAAGTGTATTATCAGGAACCATCACTAGTGGTCAAGCTGGTGATATTGTAATAAAAGGGCGATCGCTTTCTTTAACTAACAACATTATTCAAACTACTACCGTAGGACAGGGAAACGCAGGAAATATAATTTTAGACATACAAGATAATGTTTCTTTCGCAAATAGTTTTATCGTTGGTGTAGTTGCTGATTCAGCTACTGGTCAAGGTGGTAATGTTACTATTGAATCTGGTTCCCTTTCTCTAACTGATGGTTCGGAAGTGAATGTTAGCACAGCAGGTAAAGGCGATGGAGGAAAGATATTTATCAATACGGGTTTGCTAGAACTTACTAATAATTCATTCATCGGTTCTAACACTCTTGGAGAAGGAAATGCTGGCAATATAACTATCCAAGCTAGAGATAAAATCTCAATTTCAGGAAACGATAATCAAAGTGGAATAACTAGTAGTGTTGGAGAGTCAGGTATCGGTAACGGAGGAGATATTGATATCCAAACAGGTTCGCTCTTATTAAATAACGCTTTTATTTTTACAGGTAATCTCGGAGCAGGAAAAGCAGGTAATATCCGCATCAATGCTTCTAATTTGATTTCTGCAAGCGGTAACAATTCTGCGATAGCAACTTCTACCGCCGCAGAGGAAAATGCAGGAAATATAACTATCGAAGCAAAAAATGCCTCTGTTTATTTTGAAGGGACTGTGGTACAAAGCGTTGCAGGAAGCAATTCACAAGGGAAGGTAAGCGATGGTGAGGGTAAGGGAGGCGATATCACAATTAAAGCGCGATCGCTTTCTTTAAGCAACGATGCTTATCTACAAAGCAGCGCTTTCGGACAAGGAAATGGAGGCAATATATTTCTAGAAGTGCAGAATGATATATCGTTAAGCAACTCTTTCATAGATAGTGGAGTGGTAGATACAGCTACTGGTAAAGGTGGTGATATTAATATTCAGGCTGACTCGCTTTTTTTGACAGACAACTCTTTTGTAAATAGCAGCAGTACTGGTAAA
Source organism: Nostoc sp. ChiQUE01b (assembly GCF_034531255.1). Classification (NCBI taxonomy): domain Bacteria; kingdom Bacillati; phylum Cyanobacteriota; class Cyanophyceae; order Nostocales; family Nostocaceae; genus Nostoc; species Nostoc sp. ChiQUE01b. The sequence continues at coordinate 20,120 of NZ_JAVRBM010000067.1, forward strand.
GGAAATCCAGGTAATATATCTATTAAACTTGGTAATACATTACGTAGCAATAACAGTACAATAGGTACAGCTAGCACACAATCTTCAGGTGGCGCTATTAATATCACAGCGACAGATATACGGCTGCGCGGTGATAGCGATATTCGTACAAATGTCCTCAGTGGTGCAGGTGGTGGTGGTAATATTACCCTTACTGCTAATACCATCATTGCCTTAGAAGACAGCGACATCTTAGCATTTGCTAGTGATGGTAGAGGCGGCGATATTACTTTTAACACCCAAGCATTTTTAAGTTCTTCACTCTACCGTACCCAAGCTCAAACAGGCGATAGAGCAAATTTGAGAACAGAATTAGAGGGAAATAATCGCGCCGATATCAACGCCAGTGGTGCAGTTTCTGGTAATATCATCGGTGTGCCTGACATCACCTTTATCCAAAACAGCCTCACGGAATTACAAGATAATCCTATTAATACTAATGCGCTAATTGCTAATAGTTGCATTGCTCGCAGTTCCAAGCAAGATGGTACTTTTTTAATTACAGGCGTTGGTGGTTTACCTACTCGTCCTGGCAATGCTTCCGCTTCCACCTATTCCACAGGTGATGTACAAAATATTAGTAATCAGTGGAAAAAAGGCGACTCAATTATTGAACCTGAAGGTATTTATCGACTAGCGAATGGTGAATTAATAATGAGCCGAAAGTGTCGTTAAAAAGTACAGTTCGTCTTAAGGGCACAACAATGTTGTGCCCCTACCTGTGTATTTCATTTATCTGAAAAATCCTGTAAACCCAAAACCTCATGTAGAGACGCGATTTATCGCGTCTTCTCTAGACCGAAAAATAAACTGGAGGTAAAAGCTGTGATTAATCAAAATTGCTGGAATTCGTATTTACCCTTGGGACTATTGTTAAACTTGGCATTGACAACAAATATCAGCGCTTTGGCTCAAGTAACAACTGACCAAACATTAGGAACACAAGTTACAAATAATGGCTCATTTTCTTTAATTGGAGGTGGCACAACAGTTGGTAACACCAACCTATTCCACAGTTTCAGTAGTTTTAGTATTCCTAATGGTGGTGCGGGAATTTTCCTCAACGATTCCAGCATTATCAATATTTTTGCACGAGTAACTGGTGGAACCGCCTCTGATATTCAAGGATTTATTCGCACCCAAGGCACTGCTAATTTATTTTTGATGAATCCTAATGGTATTATCTTTGGAGAAAATGCCCTATTAGATATTCGTGGTTCATTTGTAGCTACCACAGCTAATGCAATTCAATTTTCTGGTGGTGCTGAATTTTCTTTAACTTCACAAGTTACACCCCAAAATACTTTACTAAGCGTCAATCCTACAGCCTTTTTGTTTAATCAAATTGCCAATCAAGGCGCAAACTCGATTGAAAATCGAGGTATTTTAGCAGTACCAAATAATAAAAGTTTAATATTACTTGGTGGTCGTGTGTCACCTACGCCTGAATCTACAGGGCAAATCTTCATGGATGGAGGATTAGTTGCAGCACGAGGTGGTAGGGTAGAGATTGGTGGATTAAGCGCAGCAGGAACAGTAGGACTCAATATTGATAACAACAATTTCAACTTGACTTTTCCTGATGGTGTAGCGAAAACAGATATCTCACTTGTGAATGTTTCTAGTGCTTTTAGTTTTGGTGCAAGCACTGGTAATGTTATAGTTAATGCGAATAATCTCAGCCTAGAAAACTCCAGTAATATTTATACATCTATAGCTAGCAATCAAGGTACTCCTGAAACTAAAGCAGGCGATGTTTTCATAAATGCTGATGGAATTATTCGCTTAGAAAATGAAAGTTATATTGCTAGTCTTGGTATTGGGACAGGAAATACAGGAAACGTCAACATCTCTGCCCAATCGCTAGAACTTTATAATGGAAGTCAAATTAATTCCACTGCTACAAAAGGTAACGCAGGTGCGGTCAATATCAAAGTTGATGATACAATTTCTCTTATTAATAGCCAAATCATGAGTCAGGCTTTTTCGGCAGAATTCACACCTTCTTCAGAGGTAGTCAGATCCCAAACACGGACTGATGGCAGCAGTAGTGGTATTAATATACAAGCTCGAAATGTTTTGCTTTCAGATCGTGCTTTAATAACTTCTAGCAACATTTTAGCAGGCAAACCTGGAGATATTAAAATTAAAGCTGATGATTCAATTATTTTGAATGATACAGCGATAATCTCGTCAATTACTGACGGTCAAGAAAACGCAGGAAATTTATCAATTATTGCTAATCGCTTAATTCTAAATAATGGTTTCTCGAACATATCAGCAAGTACTTTTGGCAGTGGTAATGCTGGAAATATAGATATTAAAGTAAAAGAACTGAGAATGGAAAATAGGTCTTTTATCTCATCAAATGCATTGAACTCACAGACAAATGGTTCTGTTGGTAATGGAGGAAATATTAGTATTGAAGCAGAACAAGTATTTTTAAAGAATGGCGCATTTATAGCTGCTCAATCTGGAGGAGAAGGACAAGGAAAAGTCGGCCGCGGGGGAAACATAACTATTACTGCTAGTGATGGCATGGAAATAGATGGTACAGAAACAAATGTTTTTGCTACTGGCTTTTTAACCTCAAGCAAAGGTAATGATGCAGGCAATATAACTATTAATACTAAATTTTTACAACTCATTAGTGGAGACATAAGTGCTGGAACTTTGGGTGAGGGTAATGGAGGTAATGTTATTATCAATAGTACAGATGCAGTAGTTCTTGACGATAGCGTTATTACTAGTGAGATAAGAGAAGGTGCAGTGGGAAAAGCTGGAGATATTCAAATTAATACATCAAAATTTACCTTAACAAATGGCGGTCAAATTATTGCAGGTATTAGTGAGCCTAATGGAAATCTCCCTGGAGGACAAGGCGAGGGTGGAAATGTTCGCATTAATGCTGCGGATGCTGTAATTATTTCTGGACTAGATGCAGATGGGTTTCCTAGCTTAATATCAGTTAGAAGCAACAACGGAAGTATTGGAAAACCAGGAAACATTACAATTAACACAGGTTATTTCCGTTTAGCAGACAGGGGCGAAATCAGTGCTAGTACAAATAATTCTAGTGATGGAGGTAATATCACCATCAATGCTCGAACACTTGAAGTGTTGAATGGTGGACGAATTCTCAACTCAACTAGCAGTAGTGGGAATGCTGGTGATATTAATATAAATGCTAAAGATAGTATAACTATTTCTGGTACATTTGCTGAGAATATTAACGCAGCTATATTTGCAGGCACAAATCCCGATTCTATTGGTAATGGCGGGACGATATCTTTATTCACAAATAACTTCAATGTAGCTAATGGTGCTGCGGTGACTGTACGTAGCGAGGGACAAGGTATTGCAGGGGATATTAATATTATTGCAACAGGAAATTACACTGCAAATAATAGCTTTGTTAGCGCCAGGGCTGAACAAGCAGGCGGTGGGAATATTAATATTACTGCAAAAAACATTAGCTTGCGTAATAACAGTGATATCCGCACCGACCTTTCTACAGGTCAAGCAAATGGAGGTAATATTAACCTAAATGCTAACACTATCATCGCCTTAGAAGATAGCGACATTCTGGCATTTGCACCTGAAGGTAAAGGAGGCAATATTACTTTTAATACTCGTGCTTTATTAACTTCACCATTATACAGCCCGACGCAAACATCAATTGATGCCAATAATCTTCAGTCATTAGCTAATAGCGATCGCACCGATATCAACGCCAGCGGTGCAATATCTGGTAACATCATCGGTGTGCCCGATATCACCTTTATCCAAAATAGCCTCACGGAATTACAAGATAATCCCATTGATACTAATAGGCTGATTGCTAATAGTTGTATTGCTCGTAGTTCTAAACAAAGAGGGACTTTTTTGATTACAGGTATTGGCGGGTTACCTACTCGTCCTAATAATGCAGTAGCCTCAAATTATCCTACAGGTAATGTAGAAAATATCAGCAATAATAATAGTACAAATCGCCAGTGGAAAAAAGGCGATCGCATTATCGAACCACAAGGAGTGTATCGACTAACAAACGGTGATTTAGTGATGAGCCGAGAATGTCGTTAAAGTTATTTTTGAGATACCCGACTTCTTTAACAAGTCGGGTATCTGATTTTTCATAAAATTCAATAAAATGTAAATATATACTCACTCATCAACCTCACCAGTTTATAGGAAAATAGTATGACAATGAGCAAAACGGAAAAAATGGGCAAAGTAACTACCACAATCGCTATTAACAATCGAATTGACCAAATACTTGCAGAAAGAGGATTTATTCCAGCAGAACAAATACGTTCAATTACTTTACATGATGTTTTAGTTGACACAGGTGCAACCAGGCTGTGTTTACCTAAAAATATTATTCTTCAGTTAGGACTGCCTCTTCAAGGAGAAGTAGACGTTAAAATTGCTACAGGAGTACAAAAAGCTCGCATATTCAGAGAATTAAATCTTTCAGTTGAGGGAAGAGAAGGAACATTTAATTGTATTGAATTGCCAGAAGGTTCAGATCCTTTATTAGGTTTAATACCTTTAGAAGATTTAGGGTTAGAACCCGATTTGGTTAATCAAAAATTACGAGTTTTGCCAGTAGAAGGAAAAGATACTTATTTAATCGTTTTATAATTACAGCCAGACGCGATAAATCGCATCTCTTGTCTTAACCAAACACTTGTAATCCAATAGGCTTGGCTTAAGGGTTATTGGTACACATCATTGGTCTTTGAAGACGCGATAAATCGCGTCTCTACATGAGGTTTTTGGGCTTGTACTCTTGAATTCTTACACCTCAAAACGCCTGATACCGCAGCGAAAAGGTAAAACCATTATCTTGCAGAGTATTACCTCCACTATTCACATCAATTAGCGGAATACCATAATCTAAACGCAAATTTAAATCTCGAATTGGTTGCCAAATTAAACCTAATCCCAAACTTGCAAGGGTCTGTGAACTTGAATTAGTGCCACGATTATTCCATGCTGTACCGATATCAAAAAAAGGTGCGACTTGCAATGTATTGGAAGATGTTAAAGGAATCCGAGCTTCAACTGAAGCTGTAATTCCATTGTCTGCTACAAATTCATTTTGACGGTAGCCGCGGACTGTATCAACTCCACCAATACTAAGTTTTTCTAAAGATAATAAAGAATCTCCTGTGAGTTGTGCATTTAGTCTTGCTAATAAAATTGTTCCTGGTGATAACCGCTGCACCCATTGAAATTGTCCTAGCCAAGAAAAGAAACGTCCGTCAGTACCGGAATCGTTAACTGTAGCGTCAAAAGCATCAATACCAACACTAAATTGAGAACGTGCAGCTAAAACTCTACTAGCACTCCGTTCCACCCAATCTTGTGAAAAACGAATGACTGTCACTTTTGACAAACCGTTTTCTGGCCCTTCAGAAAAAGAAAAAGGAATGTCATTGAGTAAAAATGTTTGACTGCGGCGTAAATCTAACCCTAAACCAATAGCAAATTCGGATTGGGGTTTGCGGTACAAAGGCTGGCGATAATTAAGAGAATAAGTTTGTGCGTCACTTTTAATATCTAACTCACTAAATTCATCTTCAATGATGCGGCTGTCACTATTGTTGACGCGGAAAGCAAGAGTACCATTATTCGGATTTAGGGGAATTGTATAGCTGAAATTATATATATTCAGTCCTTCAGTAATTCCATATTCAGCAGTTAAACTATCCCCAAAACCCGACAAGTTATCATGACTGAAAAATATTCCTGCTTGGGTAGAACCAATACTAGGAGTTTGATTGTTCGCTACAAATACTCCGCCATGAAATGCAGGTGCTTCGGTAATTGTTACTTGTAAGATATTGCTACCGGGAGTGCTACCGGCGGTTAATTGTGCGTTTACCCGTTCGATTAAAGGGTCGAGTTGTAATAGTTGCAGTGCTTCTTCTAAACGTTTTTGATTTAAAGGTGTAGAGGAGGCTTTTCGCAGACGCGATCGCACGTATACTGGTTGTAATCTCCTTAATCCGCCTAGTTCAATTTTTTCTAGTCCACCTTCTACTACTTGAATTTCTACCACACCATCAGTCAGATTTTGATTATTGGGTAAAAATGCGCCACTGGTGACATAGCCATTTTTGATGTAGAGTTCGGTGATGTCTGAACGTAGTTGAATCAAGTCTGCAAAAGTCACTTGACGATTTTCAAATGGCTTGATTAACTCTGCAATTTCATTTTGTAAAACTGTAGCTCCCAGAACTTCGACTTTTTTCACCAGAAAACTTTCACTACTGGGAAAACTCGTATCCGGTGATGTTGGTGTCTCAGGAGGAGTCAGAATCTCTGGAGCAGCAGCAGGTGGAGTCGGCGAAGGAGTTGGTGAGGGAGTTGGTTTGGGAATTGTTTGGTCGAGGGTTTCTGGTGTTGTTGGCGGAATATTAACTCCAGGTGGAGGAGTGGACTGAGCAGATACAACACTTGGGAAAATAATTAAACTCAAGACTAGGGATATACTGTAGCGATTAAATCTTGGTTTTTTTCGCTTATTATTCAACTGTAAATCAATATTTCTCACAGATTTAAATTTAGTAATTAACACTGAAAAATATTTTTATATAACTTAAGTTAAGATTACCATACTGAGTTTTCTCTTGCAAGTAATTGAGGCTAATTTTGCTTTTATTTGAATGGCGATCGCCAATATTATCTTGATTTCTCTTTACTATCTAATAAGTCAAAAATAGAATTAAAATGTAGTAATTATGGCGGGCAAAAAGCCCACCACACAAGAATTTCACAGTGCAACAGCTTATGAACTAAATATCACTTTTCTTGATTTGCAATTGTTTGCAAATTCGCTATTCGTTTTTTGACTAATTCTTCATTGTCTTTGAGTCTAGCTGACTCATATTTGGCAAACTCTTGCACAAGATTTGAACCTACCTGTCCTAACTTTCTAGGGCTGGCTGATTTGAGGGCTTCAGCTAAGGCTTCATACCACAAATTCGCTGCGGCATAGGTATTGGATTTTTGTAACCCATTGTCTGTAGCCAATAATTTGTTTTCGATTGTAGATGGTATTTCTACAACTATAAATTCTGCTCTTTCTACTAAATCGTCTCCTGGACAACTGATTGCTACTTGCCAAAAATATTTTTTACCTACAGTTAATTTTGGATAATTTTCAGGGAGAGATACTTGGAAAATACCTGGTGATGTATTTTGTTTGATGGGGTTACTTAATGCGGTGACTGTATTATTGGAAACAAACTCAAAAATTTGAAATTCTATTTCATGAGAACTAGATACATAACCTGCAAAAGTAGGACGTGTAGAAGCTGTATAGCCAATGTATGTTTTAGGCGCAAGTAATGTCAGAGGAATTTGATTATCCGACTTCGGACATCCTCTACTACCTCCGCTTCTGGTGTAGTCGCTTGCAGGTTTGCGATCGCCTGGTCTAAAATTAGCACTTGCTAGTGGTGTTAAAAACAATAACAAGCCCACAACACAACTAGTTACTAATTTGACATTGATAGTTTTGTTAAAAAACTGTGACATTTTATGCCTCATATTTAAGCATAGGAATATTTAAATAAATTTACCACCCTCCAATTACTACTATTACTACTATTGCTATTTTCTTAATTTCCAACTTATTTCACAGACCGTTCCTTTGGGGGTAATGCTTTCACGTCTAAAATCACCTCCTAAGTTTTTGGCAATATTTCTCAGTTGTTTTGTTCCTTTATTTTCAATGTATGAAACAAGCCCCGGACCATTATCCTGAATTTTCAGAATATAGAAATCTTCATCTTTTTTGCCAATAGCTTCAATGCGTTTGACACCTTTAGCATGTTTCCCTACGTTGCATAAAGCTTCTTCCAGAAATAAACAAAGTTCTTGTTTATTATTTACACTCAAACATTTATCATCTACTGGTTCAAAAGTACGAATTTTAACTTTAATATTTTTTAAGTATTCTAGATCTTGCCGTTCAAGTGTGCTACTATACACTGCATAAAAAAGCTCATGTATTGGGCGTTTTAAATCAAGCTTTAACCCGCTACCTAAACGCAGACTTTCATCTTGAGATAAAGCCTCAAGCTTGAGATATTCCCCGATTTCTCGAATTTCATAATTAAGTTTTTCTAACTGTAATTTTAATTCCTCATGCGGCCAATCTTGAGCCTGCATCTGTCTCAAGACATTTGCTAAAGTTTGTAGAGGCCCATTATGAATTACAGTAAACGCATGTTCAATTGTATGTTGGCGTTCGTTCATTTTAATTTTAAATACTTGATTATTTTGATACAAAGCAAATGCAAAACCACTCAATCCTAAGCCATTTATTATTAAGGTTAATAAACCCGGTGCTATCGGAATCCACCAACCAAATGAAATTAATACTAAACCCAAACCAAATAAAGCTAAAGCTACTACTACAACTGCCAGTAAATTCTTCCATAAAGATTGGGCTAACCAAAAAAGAATTATCGGATAACAGCCGCAAACTATTATCCATATATATTCCCATTCATTCGACCAAACTTTTAACAGGGGTCGTCCATTAATTACTGCATTAATTATCTGCGAACAAGCGTGAGCATGAAATTCTACTCCATATATTTGCCCAGGAATTTTTTGATAAACAGTTGCAGAGGTATTGACAAAATCAGTGACACTAGTAGCGACAATCCCAATGATGACTACTTTGTCTTGTAGTAAATTTGAATTAAAATTTTGAGTTTTAATATCATTCAATGATAAAACGTGAAAGGGTTTTCTCCCAGCGCGAAAATTCATTAATATTTTTAATCCACTACTATTTTCTTTGACATACCCTCCACTATTCGATGAGAAACGAGGCAGTTCTGTAGTTTTAAATTTGATTGTATTTTTGTCAGTTATTCCAGTTTCAATATTAATATCTCGATGAGATAAATAAGCTCGTGCTAACTGTAATCCAAAAGAAAATTTATCTTCTTCAGGATTTTGAGGATTTTTAGGCGATGGTGTCCAAAGTAGGTAACGGCGATATTTATTATCCTTATCTACTACGATATCAGAAAAACCTAATTGTTTTTGCGTTAGTTGTGGCGGTGGTGAAATTGGATCTGGAGGTAATATTTTTTCAATACCAATGAGATTTTTAGAATTTTGAAATACTTCTACTAATTTTTCATGACCGGGTTCAACAGGTAAATCTCGAACTATATCAAGACCAATAGCGATGGGTTTATATTTTTGTATTTTCTGGATCAGTGTTGCAATTTCTTCATCGGGAATGGGATACCTACCAAGACTGCGGATATCTTCTTCATTAATACCGACAATCACAACTTTATCATCAGTTACTTCTCCAGGACGTAAACGTAAAAATGTGTCCAACGCCATCAATTCAAAGTCTTGTAAAAATCCATATGAACGTGCAATGACTATAACAATTAAAAATACTGCTCCTGGAACTGACGCCAATAGTAAAATTTTGATTTCATTTTGAATCCTTCGCCAATTAACCCACACCATAAAGATTTTTAAGGCAAAACTAATAATTCAATGAAGTTCCAAAAATCACCTTTTTTATCATAAATAACTAATCAATTAATCCTTCTTGTCTAGCGCGAATTTCTGTTTGAATACGGATATTTTTACCTTCCTTTTTACAGTCTTCTGGATAAAGTCCGAGAACGTCTTGAATTTTTGTCCAGTATGCTCTGACTGCACGTTCAGATCTATACATTCGTTCGGATATTAATTTATCTGTTAATCCTTCTTCAAAAGCTAATCTTAAAACTTCTAACCACTCTGGTTTGAGTTCTAAGCCGTTTTTGATATCTTGTGTATGAGTTGCGCCTTGGAGTGCTATGTAGACGCGAGCTAACATTTCTTGTTCTGATAATCCTTTATCAGCGATCGCAAATCCACCTTGATGCTCGTCAATCTCGTGTTTTATCCTTACCAAAGCCTTTACATAACTGCTTTGCACCATCAAATTTTGCTGGGGATATTGCTTGAGTAACTGTTGAATCAAGTTGATACCCGTATCAATTTGGGCCGTCATTCCTGTTTCTTCTGGTATAGATAAATCCATCACAATCAAGTCAAAGGAAGAAGTCGCAATCTTACTGAGAGCTTCAAATGCGCTTTTAACCTTAATGATATCTGCATTTGGATATTCTTGTTGCAATAAATTAAAAGTTGCAGTCAAGATTAATTGGTGGTCATCAATAAGTAGAATTTTCATCGCTGGTGATTGAGGTAAATCTTGACTTTTTATCAATTTATCAGCATAAACTCTAATCATATTTCTCTAAGCAATCAATTAACGTTTTATAACTTAATAAATATACTGCATACTGTAGGACTAGTATTTGATTTTTGAAATTACTCGTAGAGGCAGGGAACAGGCAATAGGCAATAGTGAAGAAGGGGATTAGAAGTGTACGGATTTTTTTCAGAAATCAAACCGGATTCCTATATAGGATCGGATTTCGGCTACTCTTTATTTTCATACTTACTTTATAAATAAGTTGTTAACCAGGCTTAGATTTAGCCCACAAGCTAAAGCCTGGGGCTATGAAACCAAGCCTGTCTATCCCTTCTACCCTAAAATGCAGACCGCTCGACGTAGCTTGCTTTCTCGTAAAGTTACAGAAATACTTCTCTACGAGAGGCTACGCCAACGCGAATACAGTAAAAGTTACCGTGAATGCTGACTGCTTTTAATAGGGTATTGTAATTTTTGCAACACATCTATCAAATGACAATGCAGTTTTCTGCAATCTTGCATACACCATCCTGCATCTAAGCAAGCAGCAAAGGTGCGTGAATTATATTAATGCTTTCTCTATTCTATTTTATGTACGTAAGTACATTACTAATCGTCAGAATTACTGCTAACAGATTAATCGACGTGGGGGCGTACAGCTTTACGCCTCTACATTCCCTCGTGATTCCAGAATTAAGGAGATAAATTTATGGTTACTTTTCCTGCTGATTTTCTATTTCCTTATCAATGGCATTTGTATAACCCTGGTGGTTTAGACCTTAACGTTGTTAATGTATGGGATGACTATACAGGGAATGGTGTTGTTGTAGGTGTTATCGATGATGGATTTGATTATCTCCACTACGACCTGGACGATAATTATGACGCAACAATTGATTATGACAGTATCGACCAAGATTTTATTCCCTTCGGAGATATCTATGAGGATAGCCACGGGACATCAGTAGCAGGTATTATTGCTGCTGAGGCCAACGGAGTTGGTAGTGTGGGTGTTGCTTTCAATGCAACAATTGCTGGTATTAGAGCGATTCCTGGCTCTATGTACACTGCGACTGATGCGCTGTGGCGTGCTGTGAATTTTGATGTTGTCAATAATAGCTGGGGTTTTGGAACCAACTTTTTTCTCGATAATTTTTATAATGCCCCAGAAACAGGACAAGCTATTGTAAATGCTGTTGCTAATGGACGTAATGGATTAGGAACAGCGATCGTATTTGCAGCCGGTAACGATCGCGAAAAAGGAGATAATACTAATTATCACAACTTTCAGAACTCTCGCCACGTCATTACCGTAGCAGCCCTCAATTCTGATGGTTCGGCATCTGCATACAGTACTCCAGGCGCTTCGATTCTGGTTTCTGCGTTTGGGAGCGGTAGTTATGGCAGTATTGTAACCACCGATCGCATCGGATATGGCGGCTATGATTACGGTGATTATAATTACAGTTTTAACGGCACTTCAGCTGCTGCCCCAATGGTTTCTGGCGTAATTGCTTTAATGTTGGAAGCAAATCCCAATTTAGGTTATCGAGATATCCAAGAAATTCTTGCCTATTCTGCTCGTCAAAACGATCCTTCTGCATGGGGAGCAGATTATATTTGGCAATTCAACGGCGCTAACAACTGGAATGGCGGAGGCTTACATGTCAGCCAAGACTATGGATTTGGATTAGTTGACGCTCATGCTGCTGTGCGTTTAGCAGAAACTTGGCAAAATGAAAGCCGATTAGACAACGAGCAGAGTCTTTCTTTTAGTTCGGGTAATTTAGGCTGGATTATCCCAGATAACAATAACGCAGGTATTAGCCATACGTTTACTGTCGGCGCAGATTTAGATATTGACACTGTTGAAGTGGAACTCGATCTGACTCATCCCTATCGCGGCGATTTGGTTGTTTATCTGACTTCTCCCAGTGGAACTGAAAGTGTTCTTGTTCACCAACCTGGCAATAAGGAAGATGATGGAGACAATATCGTGTTTAAGTTTTCTAGCACGCAACACTGGGGAGAAAACAGCGCTGGCAACTGGACACTCACAGTTAAGGATTTAGGCCCTACAGATATTGGTATCTTCAATAGTTGGAAATTAAATTTATATGGAGATGCAGATACTGTTAATGATACTTATTTCTACACCAATGAGTACGGCATTTATGCCGCCACAACTCTGACTGATACTTCCGGTATCGATACAATTAATGCTGCGGCAATTACTTCCAATTCTTTCCTCAACCTGACTCCGGGTTCTGTGAGTACCTTGAACGCAACAGCCCTAACTATCAGCGCCGAAACCGTGATTGAAAATGCTTTGGGTGGTGATGGCGATGACATGATTATTGGTAATAGTGCTGCTAACATTTTGTATGGTGGCAGAGGGGATGACATCCTGGTTGGCGGAACTGGCAACGATACGCTAATTGGTGGGACGGGATATGATTACTTCACCTTCTACTCTCCGAGTGAAGGAAGTGATACAATTAGTGATTTTAACACCCTTGATGATACTATTTTTATATCTGCGGCTGGTTTTGGTAGTGGACTGATTGGTGGTGCTGCGATCGCTGTTAATCAATTCGCTTTAGGTTCGGCAGCTACGACGAGTAATAGTAAATTTATCTTTAATCAAGATAACGGTTCTTTATTCTTCGATCAAGACGGAACAGGAGCGATCGCTCAAACCCAAATTGCTACTCTCAACACCGGACTTTCTTTGAGCAATGCTAATATTTACGTTTTTGCTTAGTTAACTTAACCACACAAGAAGTTAAAAATCAAGTTTGTCATCAATATGCGATCGAGAGATTTGAAATTAAATCAGAGGATAGTACTAAAATACTATCCTCTGATTTATATCGACATGATAATTGCAACAACTAAACAAAAGTTAATATTGAAATTTAATTTTTTATTACAAAAACCAAGATTTTGTATAACAAGTAACTTTTTGCTAGTAAACTATCGCACTAATATCACAATTTAATCATTGATATTGTCAACTTCCTATGAGTTGGCTAATTCATCAAGAAGAAAATTCATCAAATATATGACAAGAGAATTTAACCGCCGCAAGTTTTTAATCTTCGGATCTGTAAGTTTCACAAGCAGCATTTTTCTAAAAGCTTGCGCGAATAATACCCCAGTTGCTACAGAAACTGCTCCTCCGGCCGCTTCTCCTGTTGCTGCTGCTACTGGCGCGACTATCAAAGTAGGCATATTGCACTCCCTGAGTGGCACAATGGCTATTAGTGAAAAAAGCGTTGTTGACGCTGAAAAATTAGCAATTAAAGAAATTAATGCTAGTGGTGGTGTTTTAGGTAAACAAGTTGAAGCAATTAGTGAAGATGGTGCTTCTAACTGGGATACTTTTAGAGAAAAGGCAACCAAGCTAATAGATCAAGATAAAGTCGCTGTAGTTTTTGGTTGTTGGACTTCTGCTAGCCGCAAGAACGTCAAGCCAGTATTTGAGAGCAAAAATCACATGCTCTGGTATCCCGTACAATACGAAGGTCAAGAGTGTTCTAAAAACATTTTTTATACTGGCGCCGCGCCAAATCAACAAATCGAACCATCTGTTGATTGGTTGTTGAAAAATAAAGGTAAAGAATTCTTTTTAGTTGGTTCTGACTACGTTTTTCCTCGAACAGCTAACACAATCATCAAATCCCAACTAGAAGCTTTAGGTGGTAAAACAGTCGGCGAAGATTATTTACCATTGGGTAACACAGAAGTTACACCAATTATCACTAAAATCAAACAAAATTTACCTAACGGCGGCGTTATTTATAACACCTTAAATGGTGATAGCAATGTTGCTTTCTTCAAACAACTCAAAGGTGCTGGATTAACACCAGATAAATATCCTTCTATGTCTGTAAGTATTGCTGAAGAAGAAGTTAAAGCAATTGGTGTAGAGTATCTCAAAGGTCATTACGCTGCTTGGAATTATTTCCAAACAGTAGACACACCTGCTAACAAAAAGTTTGTTGCTGCTTTCAAAAAAGAATACGGTGAAAACCGGGTTACAAATGACCCAATGGAAGCAGCATATATCGCAGTTTATTTGTGGAAACAAGCAGTAGAAAAAGCTGGGACTACTGATTTAGAGAAAGTGCGTGCTGCGGCAGTCGGCCAAACTCTAGATGCACCTGAAGGTAAAGTGACAATGGATGCCAATCATCACATCTCTAAAATTGTGCGAATTGGCGAAGTCAGACAAGATGGTTTGTTTGATATTGTCTATGCGACGCCTGCGCCAGTTGAACCAGTTCCTTGGAATCAATTTGTGAAAGAAACTAAGGGATTTGCTTGTGATTGGACCGACCCAGCGAAGGGCGGTAAATATAAGAAAGTTTAATTTCTTATGTCATTAGTCATTAGTCATTAGTCATTAGTCATTAGTTATTAGTGAATAACAGATGATAAATGACTGATGGCAAATAAATGATATGAGATAATATGTAGGAGAAACAAGTGTTAGCAGGTTTTTTAGAGGCTATCTTTAATGGCATTAGTATTGGCGCTGTATTATTAATTGCAGCGTTGGGATTAGCCATTGTATTTGGATTGATGGGTGTCATTAATATGGCACATGGCGAATTGATGATGTTTGGTGCCTATACAACATTTGTTGTGCAGAATGGCTGTAAACAATTGGGCGGAGTGTGGTTTGAAGGTTATATATTTTTGGCTTTGATTATTGCTTTTATTTTCACAGCCTTTGTGGGATTAATTTTAGAAAAGGGTGTAATTCGCTATCTCTATGGGCGTCCCCTAGAAACTCTATTGGCAACTTGGGGAGTGAGTTTAATTTTTCAGCAATTTGTTCGCAGTGTGAATTGGGTTTTAATAATTGGCATAGCTATATTTTCTCTGTTGTTTTTTGGCGGGTTATGGATTTTAAATTCTCGCACAAATTTAGAAAGAGTTCGTAGTTGGGTTGTGGCGGTGTTGTTATTGCTATCGCTGGGGATAACAATCATCACGGGCAATTTATTAAGCCAAACTTATCAGCTAGCAGTAACTCAACCTTGGTTCGGCGCTCAAAATGTGGATGTAACTGCACCTACTTGGTTACAAGCGGGGATGTCTTTGGGTGGCGTGCAATTGCCTTTTGCAAGGTTATTTATTATTGCTTTAACAATCATTTGTGTGGCGGGTATTTACGTATTTTTGCAACGTTCTAGCTGGGGTTTAAGAATTCGGTCTGTGACGCAAAACCGCAGTATGAGTGCTTGTTTGGGTATCCCGACTCAAAAAGTTGATGCGGTTACTTTTGCACTTGGTTCTGGTTTAGCTGGCGTGGCTGGATGTGCGATTAGTTTACTAGGTTCTGTAGGGCCGAACACCGGACAAAACTATATTATTGACACTTTTATGGTTGTTGTCGTTGGGGGTGTGGGGAATTTAGCAGGTAGTATTGTCGCAGCTTTGGCAATTGGTACGGCTAATTTTTTAATCGGTTCTGGAACTTTGGCTTTGTTGTTGAGTTCTGTGAAACCTTTGGCAGATTTCTTTACCTTTTTTGCCACGACAAGTATGGCCAAGGTAATGGTATTTGCGCTGATTATTGTGTTTTTGCAGTGGAAGCCTGGCGGAATTTTCCCACAGAAGGGACGTACTGTTGATGTTTAAATTAAACGCACAGATGCAGAGAATGAAGCAGAAGAGAGGATTATTGATTGAAGTGGGAGCGGTGGTGGCGATCGCACTTTCCCTGATTATCATTATGCCACTGGTGCTGTCGGAGTTTCGCCTGAATTTGTTGGGGCGATTTTTATCGCTGGCGATCGTGGCTTTGGGTATTGATTTGATTTGGGGGTATACTGGTTTATTGAGTTTAGGACATGGGATTTTCTTTGGTTTGGGTGGATATGCGATCGCTATGTACCTGAAACTGCAAGTTCCAACTGGTGAATTACCCGATTTCATGGGGCTTTATGGAGTTACGGAACTTGCCACTTTTTGGCAACCTTTTTATTCTTTTCCTTTGACAATAGCTGCCGTGATATTAATTCCAGGGTTATTGGCAGGATTGTTGGGATATTTAGTATTTAGAAATCGCCTTAAGGGAGTTTATTTTTCTATATTGACTCAAGCCGGAACCATTGTCTTTTTCAACTTCTTCAATGGTCAACAAAAATTATTCAACGGTACGAATGGGCTGATAGATTTTACAACTTTATTTGGGGCAACAGTCAGCGATACTAAAACACAATTTGTATTTTACACGTTGACAGTGGTATTTCTCGCCGCTACCTACGGAATTTGTCGCTGGCTGACAAGCGGACGCTTTGGCAGATTGTTAATAGCGATTCGTGATGATGAAAGTCGAGTCAGATTTTCTGGCTACGACCCTACAGATTTTAAGGTGCTGGTGTTTGGAGTTTCAGGTGCGATCGCAGGCATAGCAGGAGCATTTTACACCGTTCAAAGTGGTTCTGTGTCACCCAGAGCGATGGATATTGCCTTTTCCATTGAAATGGTAATTTGGGTCGCTGTAGGAGGACGTGCTACTTTAATTGGCGCAATTGTCGGAACTTTATTAGTCAATTATGCCCGCACTTTTTTAAGCGAACAATTTGCTGAAATCTGGCTATTTTTCCAAGGCGCACTATTTTTGATTGTCGTAACAGTGCTTCCTGACGGCATAGTTGGATGGTTGCGTCGTCAGAATCTTTCTTTTTTCAAAGGCCCTCAAGAAATTGTTACATACCCTGCTTTAGAAGAAGACATCGAAGTGCAACATGAACGCGAAAATATTAGAAACTGAAAATGTAACTGTTAGCTTTGATGGTTTTAAAGCTATAAATAAGCTAAACTTTAGCATGGATGTGGGTGAGTTACGAGTAGTAATTGGGCCAAATGGTGCGGGAAAGACAACATTTTTAGATGTCATTACCGGGAAAGTGAAACCAACCATTGGGCGAGTTTTATTCAAAGGTAGAAACCTACGTTCTTTCTCCGAACATCAAATTGCGCGGTTGGGAATTGGGCGTAAATTCCAAACACCAAGAGTTTATCTAAATTTAACGCCCCGTGAAAATTTAGAAATTACCAACAACCGCAATAAAAATGTCTTTTCTACTTTGTTTGGCAGCTCTAGTATTACCGAAAAAAATAGTATTAAAGGCTTATTAGAAACCATCGGTTTAACTGCTAAAGCAGACATTCCAGCAGCTTTACTTTCTCATGGAGAAAAGCAACGTTTAGAAATTGGGATGTTAGTAGCACAGTCTCCTGATTTATTACTCGTTGATGAACCTGTTGCTGGTTTAACAGATGAAGAAACCTACAACGTTGGCGAACTACTTTTAGCTTTAGCTCAGAGTCATTCCATCTTAGTAATTGAACACGATATGGAATTTGTGCGTCAAATTGCTCGCAAAGTAACAGTATTACATCAAGGTTCGGTGCTGTGCGAAGGGAATTTTGAAGAAGTACAAAATGACTCCCGCGTCATTGAAGTATATTTAGGAAAACAGGAAGAATAAAGACAGTTGACCGTTGACAGTCAACCATCAACAGCCAACGACTTGAAGCAGAATAATTTATTTTTGGGAGTTCCCTAAGCAGTAAGTAATGCCTTCAATTCCTCAGTTTTTAATCTTGGCCCGTAGGATGTAACAACCTTAGAAGCCGCAGTTGATGCTAATTTTCCGGCTTCTTCATAGCTCATACCTTGGGTAATTCCATAGAGGAAAGCTCCTGCATACATATCTCCTGCTCCCACTGTATCTACGGCTTTTACTTGAGGTGCAGCGATTTCAATTAATTTATCACCATCAAATACTACTGAACCTTTGGAACCGCGAGTAATGGCAAATTTCTTACTCAATATTTTTAGTTTGTCTACAGCTACTTGAAAATCTTGTGTATCTGCTAGTCCTAATGCTTCACTTTCATTAGCAAAAATAAAGTCTAAACCAGGGCCAATGATGTCTAATAAACCATCTTTAAAAAATTTCACCATGTTGTAATCAGATAGGGACAGGCTAGTTTTTACTCCCGCTGTTTCAGCTATTTCTCTAGCTTTTATAGCTGCTTCTTTTCCTGTGGGAGAAGTTACTAAATATCCTTCAATATATAGATATTTTGAATCAGCGATCGCTTCTAATACTAATTCTTGTGTAGAAAATTCTCCAGTAATTCCCAAAAATGTATTCATGGTGCGATCTGCATCCGGAGTTACTAACACCAAACATTTACCTGTAATTCCTGATTGGCGATCGCCATTTTTTAAGTTAGTATCTACCTGACAGTTGAGTAAATCTTCTATGTAAAAGTCTCCAAATTCATCATTAGCCACTTTACAGGAATAAAAAACTTTTCCTCCTAGTTGACTAATTGCCACTATTGTGTTTGCTGCTGAACCTCCACAACTCTTACGACAATGAAGATTTTTGAGATTTTCCAAAATATGATTTTGATTATCTTCATCTAGGAGTGTCATTACACCTTTATCAATCTTTAACTGTTGTAGTAACTCTGGAGATACTTCGTATTCTATATCTACTAAGGCATTACCTACACCATAAACATCATATTTCTTGCCCATCGTTTATCTCCTAGAATAATTACTGTCTGACTTGAACAGAATTGATAATAACAGAATTCTTCCTCTCTGCGCCTTTGCGCCTCTGCGTAAACTAATGCTAAAAATCTCAAACCTCAACGTTTACTACGGCGAAAGCCACATTCTCCGCAACGTAGATTTAACCGTACCATCCGGTCAAATGGTCTGCCTCATCGGACGCAATGGTGTCGGTAAAACAACCCTACTTAAGACCATCATGGGTTTACTCAAACCCCGCATCGGTACAATTCACTTAGCCGAACAATTAATCAACTCCAAATCTCCAGACCAAAGAGCAAAATTAGGAATTGGTTATGTTCCCCAAGGACGAGAAATTATCCCCCGTTTAACAGTCAAAGAAAATTTGTTGCTGGGGTTAGAAGCTAGACGCAAACCAGTAAAAAAACCAGAAATTCCCGAAGAAATTTTTAGCTTATTTCCAGTGTTAAAAACCATGCTTTCGCGCATGGGTGGTGATTTGAGTGGAGGACAACAGCAACAGTTGGCGATCGCACGTGCTTTAATGGGAGAACCTCAATTACTCGTCTTAGACGAACCCACCGAAGGTATTCAACCCTCCATCATCCTAGAAATTGAAGCCGCAGTCCGTCGCATCGTCCAAACCACAGGCATTTCTGTTTTATTAGTAGAACAACACTTACACTTTGTTCGTCAAGCCGATTACTATTACGCCATGCAAAAAGGCGGTATCGTCGCCTCCGGCTCCACCGACGAACTCAGCCAAGATGTGATTCAACGTTTTCTAGCGGTTTAATTTCTGATATTTTTAACTCAATCGTATCAGAAGCAATCAAATCTGCTGCTTCTTCTAAAAGCTCATGTTGTTCCTTTTGAATTGCCTCTAAACGACTAGAAATTTCTGCCAATCTTAGTTGTTTCTTTTTTGGCAAATTATCAGGTGGTAAAACTGATAGATTATCAGCTGTTTTGGTATTTTTAATTCGCTGTACAGCAAAACTACCAACTTGAGTTAAAGAAAGAAAGCTAACTTTAATTAAACCCTGAAGTAACTTAAATGGAAATTGCAGTATTGACCAACTAGCTGTTTCGATGACGCGGACAATTGCTTTAATAATACTCCAAAGTAAAGCAAGCGCAAAAATCAGAATTACGACGCTAATAATGGGATGATTGGCTGCCCAACTGACTATTTGAATTAACCGCAAAATCACAGGGTGTTGTATCAGCCAATCATTAAAAGAAGAACTGATTGCTGTTTCAATTGCTCCCGATGTGCTGCTTTTCAACTGTTCAGCCGTTTGCCAAGTTTGTTCTAAACTTGTCGTCACTGTATCAATTGCTGTATTAGTCGTTGTAGTAGCTTGTGCTTTTAAAGATTCGCCAACTTGTTCTACTGAGTTACTCAAAGAATTAACGCTTTGGTTGACGATATCTTTCGCTGTTTGCCAGCGTTGTAAAACTTGTTCAGGCAAATTTATCTCTATGGGAAGTGCCATAAAAAATTTCATATAGGAATCCGGTTTGATTTCTGAAAAAAATCCGTACACTTCTAATCCCCTTCTTCACTATTGCCTATTGCCTATTGCCTATTGCCTATTGCCTGTTCCCTGCCTCTAAGAGTAATTTCAAAAATCAAATACTAGTCCTATATGCAAGTCCAGCTAATCACTTATGATTATCCCCTCATCTTTGCGTCAGCCTAAACGATTAGTCTTTAGCAGACATGATATCACTGAGGCTTAAATCGAACTCGTAACCCATCTTTAGGACGATTAGGAATTCCCATTGTATCTAAACTTTGATTGGGTAAGATTTCCCAATCATAGCTACGTAGAAGGTGAGCTGCGATAATCTTCATTTCCATTTTGGCAAAAGCTATGCCAATACACACGCGTGGCCCACCGCCAAAACCAACTAAACTAAAAGGATACTGCTTGTGTTCTTGACGCTGGGGACTGAAGCGGTCAGGATCGAAAAGCTCTGGCTGAGAATAAATTTCTGGGAGGCGATGAGTAAATGCGATCGCATAGTATAATTGCCAACCAGCAGGAACATAAAAGCCTTTAAATTCAAATTCTTTAACAACACCACGAAATCCCGCACCAACTGACGGACGTAGCCTTTCAACTTCCCATAAAATTTGGTCTAAATAAGGCATTTGCCCCAGTTGTTCCAAAGTTAAAGAATTAACATCAGCAAATTTCAGTTGTTCTTCCCTAGCGCGTTGCAGTACCTCTGGATGACGAGCTAATTCTAAACACAACCAAGTTAACATCGTGGTTGTGGTGTCGTGTCCGGCAAAAAGTAGTAGTACTGCTTGGGCGATGAGTTCTTGTTCGCTGAGACTGTTACCATCTTCATCTCTAGCTTGCATTAACAAACTCAGAACATCTTTGGTTGGGTTTTGCTGGCGTTCTCTAACAACCTTAGTTACATGCTCTAAAATTTGATTACGGGCTGCTAGGGCTTTACCAAATTTGGTAAATGGTAAAGGCAATGGATTAATAGCAAATAACCCACTTGATAGGGTTGTAAACAAATTGCTCACGCGCCTAGCTTCAACACCAGGAGGCGTACCCAATAATAATTGACTTGCAATATCAAACGTCAGTTGTTTAAACTCCCCAAACCAGGTAAGCTCCTGCTGCTTTTCCCACTTTTGCAGATAACTACGTGTGATATCTTCCATAGTAGCAACGTAATTTACCAACGCTGGTCCGTGCAACGCCGGCATCATCAAGCGGCGATTTCTGCGATGTTCCTTTCCGTCTTGCAAAAAAAGTGATTCGCCCAACAAAATTTTGAAATTAGCAGGCCATCCCTCGCGCCAAGAAAAATTCTCCATATGGCTTGACAAAACGAACTCTAACGCCTCTGGCCCTACCATTACCACAGTTGGTCTGCCAAAAATATGAGTTTTGAAGATAGGCCCAAACTCGCGATAGCGCTTTTTACTAAAGTCGCGGTCAAAAAAAAAGGAAAGTGTTTCACCTAATACAGGTAGACCAAAGCTTCCAGGAGGAATTTGATGATTTTTCATATATTTAATTTAATTACTTCATCAAAAAAGTCATTTTAACCTGCAATTACAGCGCTTTTCATTTAAATGAGGCACATTATTCTAGCCTCTAGTCTTTCTTCCTTATCAACATCTACTTTACTCAACTGAGAAGCGCTGTATTAATATTCAGAAAAATTTCATCGCCGATGAAATCGAACTCGCAACCCATCTTTCGGGTGATTTGTGGGCAACTGCACGGAATCCAAACTTTGGTTAGGCAATATTTCCCAATCATAGTTGCGTAGGAGATGGGAAGCCACTATTTTCATTTCCATTTTGGCAAAAGCTATACCGATACAAACACGGGGGCCACCGCCGAAACCAACTAGACTCAAAGGATATTTTTTGTGTTCTTGCCGTTGAGGGCTGAAACGTTCAGGCTCAAAACGGTCTGGCTGAGAATAAATTTCTTCAATTTGGTGAGTAGTTCTAATTGAATAAAATAGTTGCCAACCAGCAGGTACATGAAAACCTTTAAATTCAAAGTCTTTAATAACACCACGAAACCCACCGCCCACAGATTGATATAATCTTTCAACTTCCCATAAAACCTGTTCTAAATAAGGCATTTTTCCTAATTGTTCTAAATCCAAATTCCCCTTACTTGCAAGTTGTAATTGTTCTTCCCTAGCCTTTTCCAGGATTTCTGGATGACGGGCTAATTCTGTACATAACCAAGTCAGCATAGAAGTAGTTGTTTCATGTCCAGCAAAAAGTAACAGCAGCGCTTGGGCTACGAGTTCCTTTTCACTTAAACTGTTACCATCTTCATCTCTAGCTTGGATTAACAAACTCAGAGCATCCTTGGTTGGATTTTGTTGGCGTTCTCGGACAATTTGAGTTATCTGCTCTAAAACTTGATTACGAGCGGCTAAAGCTTTGCCAAATTTTGTAAACGGTAAAGGCAAGGGATTAATTGCAAACAGTCCATTGGTTAAAGTTCCAAACAACTTGCTCAGGCGCGCACCTTCGGGACCAGGAGGCGTACCCAATAACAATTGACTAGCAATATCAAACGTTAATAGTTTAAACTCCTTAAACCAGGTAAACTCCTGCTGCTTCTCCCACTTTTGCAGATAACTACGTGTGATATCTTCCATAGTGGCGACATAATTTACCAATGCTGGACCATGCAACGCCGGCATCATCAAACGGCGATTTCTGCGATGTTCCTCTCCATCTTGCAAAAAAAGCGATTCACCAAGCAATATCTTGAAATTAGCAGGCCATCCCTCGCGCCAAGAAAAATTTTCCATATGGCTTGACAAAACGAACTCTAAAGCTTCTGGCCCCACCATCACCACAGTTGGTCTGCCAAGAATATGAGTTTTGAAGATAGACCCATGCTGTCGATAGCGCTTTTTAACAAAGTCTGGGTTAAGAACAAAAGAAAGTGTTTCACCTAATATAGGTAGACCAAAGCTTCCAGGAGGAATTTGATTATTTTTCATACGTTGACTTGTTACAAAAGTTATTTAAACAATATCTCAATGTCAGCAAATTCACGAATCATGGCACGTAGTTTGTCTCCTGCATGGTAACGCAAGAGCAAAAATCCTTGGTTTTGTAAGGTTTCACAAAGCCCTCAACTCTAGCTACACCTAAATTTATCAAACCGTTAAAAATATTGTTTGTGATTTTTGTTGATGAGAGTAAGGCAGTCGTTAGCAACAAACAAAACTATATTCCAAAAAGTAAATACATCTCAAAGTTTTACTGCTAAAAAAGGAAAAATTACTAGTCCTATAGTAAAATTTTTGCCCAAGAATTTTTCTTGATAGCTGAAGTTGAAATAGGCATTGCCCAATCAAGCGATGATTTAGCAATGCCAGAATTTATTATTATCTTTTACTGTGTCCCAATTTTTTAGATATCAATGGGTTAACTATCTCAAGTATTTGCTGTACTATCTTTGGTGCAAGCAATACAATAAGCACTCCATAGGTTATGGCACCCAACAATATGCAAACAGCTAATAATGTTTGTAAGTTTATGAGGTTTTTCAGGAAGTGTCTAGCCGCAAAAATTACAACTGTCATACCCAGGACTCCAGTTAATGGAATCACATACTGCCGCAGATAAACAATCAATTTTATACCAATTAATTTACGAATTAACCACAGATCTACAGGCGTCAATAAGTAACTGCGAATCACATAAACTGCTGCAACAGCTACAATTCCCCAGTGTACAGCAATTGCAAAACCGATAACATTTGCTACGGAGTGCATAAAGTTTAACTTCAGTTTCCAAGCCGGTTTACCCATCGCTGTGATTACAGTACCGTTGAAGTAGGTAACTGAATGAACAATACCAATAAAAGCAAGTATTTGCATCACTGGAATACTTGGCAACCATTGTTCTCCGAACAAAACTCTTACTAATTCGGGTGCTAATGCTGCCATACCCAAAAATGCTGGAAAAGAAATCAGACTTGTAAGTTGCGTTACCTGATAAAAAGCATTTTTCAACTTTTCAGGTTCTTGCTGTAACCTAGAAAATGCAGGTATCGCTACCTGATTGATCACGCCAGTTAATAACTGTGTAATTATTAAGAGCAAGCGATAAGCGACGGAGTAATAACCCAAAGCAACTGGGCCTAGATAATAACTAATTAATAAGTCATCAGATCTGCGATTAACAAAGTTGAGTATTTGGGTTCCAACTACATTAATACCAAAAGAAAATAATTCATGAAAATGCCTTTGAGAAAACTTGAATCTTGGTCGCCAATTGCTGGCCGACCAGAGAACTACAACCTTAGCCAAACCATTTACTAACTGCTGACTAACTAGACTCCAAACACCAAAGCCCATAAAAGCCATTGTCACGCCAACCACACCACCTAAACATACTGCTACCAGTTCGCGTATCGCTAGGGGTTTGAAATCAAGATTGCGTTGAAAAATTGCTTCCTGAGTACTACTCAGGGAAATAATTACAAAACTGAGAGATAACCAACGAATGATTGGTGTTAACTCCGGTTGAGAAAAAAAGTTGGCAACCAATCCAGCCGCTGCAATACTCAAAGCCGTCATTACCAAGCCGATGACAAAGTTAGTCCAAAAGGCTGTATCGAGATGTTCTGGTTCCAGTTCCTTTCGTTGGATGATCGCTACAGAAAATCCTTGGTCAAGAAAAATACCTACGAATGCCAGGAATATAGTAGCTGAAGCAACTAAACCAAAAGTCTCAGGCCCAAGCAGACGAGCAAGCAGCGCAAAAACAACAAAGGCGATCGCTTGGCGTCCCCAATTTTGAATTGCAGACCAAAATACACCTTTTAACGCCTTCTGTCGAAAATTCGATGATTCTTTAGGTGGTTCCATTGGGTAAGTCTCTAAAAAAAATTAATTCCTTCTGCTTGTATTTGGTATGGCTACAGGTATGGTGGTGATTTTTTTGAGCAAAAAACTGTTACTGCAATGAACTCAATCCTTTCAAACAAGGCTTGTTAGAGAAATCGAATCAAAAAAATACCCAAACGTTGCTTTCGCCCCAAGGCGAAAGCGCCAGAAATATAGTTGATAGGCAATAATATTGTCGATTCGGCTGGGCATTTTTATTGGCAAGTGTCTTAAAAGACATTGTTCCTAACAATACCCTATTATGATTGTGGATACTTCCTAACCGGAATTATAAACTCCAAACTTCACCAACTATCAAACCGTCATCAATAAAGTACAAAGTTAAATATATTACATAAAGTGCTTTTTTATTCATGAGATTTAAGTATATTGCCCACACTGTAGTCATCCTAACGCATAAAGACTTACGAACTGAAGTCTGAAACTGACGCAACTGCAAGAATTGAAGAACAATTCACAAGTCAGAATTCACGAGTCAAGGCGGAAAGTTCCGTCTACCGCCAGAATCAAGACAGTGGGGAATTTACGAGTAAGCCTTAAAAAGCGGGAAATACAGCAGTCCCTGGAAGGTGTTGCCTAATTGCAGTATGAATCCAGATGTAGAGACGTTCCAACACAACGTCTCTACAATAATTTTGATATATGCACAATCGTTTTGATACATGAAATCAGCAACGCCAATTAGCAAAGCAGGATGCAGCTTCTGAAAACTGTGAAATCAGGTATTTCCATCCCGGAATTTTTCCCTCTTAATATGGTCTGTTTGGACGCTATCCGGGGTTCAAAATTGAAGAAGTTTTTTTTGCCAACAGAGTTTAAAAAAAGTTAAAAAAAATAAAATTCGTACTATACTAAACAAAAGTTCAAATCTGTTAATAATCTTTAAAAATAAATGAAACAAGATATCTTGTCTCTTTTTCTGAACGCATATGCTACTAAATTAAGGCTAATGCGGATTTTTAACCATGCTCGCAATCAGCAAAATCGTTCTATTCTTATACTGCCTCCCAGCAATTTTGGTAGTATTGGCGATGAAGCTATGATTACTGGAATTATTGATTATTTCAAAGATAAAGGTGTAGAAAAAATTGGATTAATTTCCTGTAGTCTATCTCCTGATTGGAACAATTTTAAAACAGAATCTCAAAATTTAAAAATTGTTCATCACATCTTTAGCGATTCATGGAAACAGTGGTTTGAATTTATAAAACTAGCTAGCACTTATGACCAATTTTATTGTCTGGGTGCCGACGTAATGGATGGCAAGTATAGTGAGTACCGATCTGCCAGAAGAATCCAATGTGCTGCATTAGCTAAGCAAACAGGTACAGATAGTGCTATACTTGGCTTTAGCTTCAATGAAGAACCAACGGAAAAAGTAGTTGAAGCTTTTCAAAAATTACCTTTAGATATCAAGTTATACGCTCGAGATCCAATTTCACAGAATCGTCTGATTCAGAAATTAAAAAGACCAATAGAACTAGTCGCTGACTTAGCATTTCTCGTGCATCCTGCTAGTAATGATGGACATCTATCAGATGTATTGAAATGGATTAAAGACCAGAAAATCAGTCAACGGGTAGTTCTTGGAATCAACGCCAATTCTCAAATAATTTCCCAACCTGACGAGCAAGATATTAATAAAATAATTCACATCTATGTAGAGGCTTTAACTGAAATATATTCTCAAAATGATAACGTCAGCTTCATACTAGTTCCTCATGATTTTCGCCATCCTGACAAGAAGTCTAGTGATATTGGTTTATCTGAGGCAATCTGGCAAGATCTTCCGGCAGAAGTGCAGTATCATTGTTTGAGGCTACCTGCACAGTTTAGTGCTAGACAAATCAAATCTATAGCTGGGAATCTTGATATGGTACTGAGCGGTAGAATGCATTTTGCTATTGCCTGTTTGGGGCAAGGAACTCCTGTCGCTTGCATAACCTATCAAGGTAAATTTGAGGGGCTATTCAGACACTTTGAGCTAGAGGGAATGCTAATTAAACCTGAAGAGGCTCTTGAGGAGAGCAATCTAGGTAAATTAATCATTGCTTTGCTTGAGAAGCGAGATCATATCCGCAAAAATATTCAAAACAAACTTTCAAAAGTTCAGCAATTAGCGCAGGCTAATTTATACGATCAAGTTTAATTAGTAAGCTGCTCCACATTTAAATTGCATAATCAGGGCAGACAAAATGCTCACGCCACAAGACTTTCATCAAATTTAGATATGCGAATTAGATGTGGAACAGCTGATTACTCTCAAATTTTCACTTTAAAATAAATCTAAATCCGTTACCGCACCAACACTACTAGAAGATACCAACTTGGCATATTTCGCCAACACACCTTTTGTGTAACGTGGTGCAGGAGGTTGCCAATTAGCACGCCGACGAGCTAATTCTTCATCGGAGATATCTAACTGCAATAAACGAGCGGGTGCATCAATGGTAATGCGATCGCCTTCTTCCACAAGAGCGATCGCACCTCCAACTGCTGCTTCTGGTGCAACGTGACCAACTACCATACCATAAGTACCACCAGAAAAGCGTCCGTCAGTAATTAATCCCACAGCATCGCCCAAGCCAGCACCAATAATTGCGGAGGTGGGGGCCAACATTTCTCGCATTCCAGGGCCTCCCTTAGGGCCTTCGTAGCGAATTACCAAAATATCACCTGGTTGAATCTTACCCGCTAAAATCGCATCCAAGGAAGCTTCTTCGGATTCAAATACCCGTGCAGGCCCAGTAATTACTGGCTTTTTCACACCAGTAATTTTAGCTACAGCCCCTTCTGTTGCCAGATTACCTCTGAGAATAGCTAAATGTCCTTGGGCATACATCGGGTTGTTCCAAGGACGAATCACATCTTGGTTGGCTGCTGGTTCTTCTGGGATATCTGCTAATGTCTCTGCAATGGTTTGACCGCTGATGGTCAAGCAATCCCCATGTAGTAAACCATGTGTAAGTAGCATTTTCATCACTTGGGGAATGCCTCCAGCTTTGTGCAAGTCTGTAGCTACATATCTACCACTTGGTTTTAAATCACACAAAACGGGAACACGGGCGCGGATAGCTTCAAAGTCGTCTATAGTTAACTCTACCTCTGCGGCACGAGCGATCGCCAAGAAATGCAACACCGCATTTGTGGAACCACCCACCGCCATAATTACAGAAATGGCATTTTCGATAGATTTGCGGGTGATGATTTGTCGGGGTAAAATTTGTTTGCGAATAGCTTCGACTAAAACAAATGCCGATTTTTCTGTACTATCGGCTTTTTCGGCATCTTCCGCTGCCATTGTTGAGGAATAGGGCAAACTCATACCCAGCGCCTCGAAAGCAGAAGACATGGTGTTAGCCGTGAACATTCCACCACAGGAACCAGCGCCAGGACAAGCCCGACCTTCAACTTCTAATAATTCCTTTTCGTCAATTTTTCCAGCACTGTATTGACCAACAGCTTCAAAAGAACTGACAACAGTTAAATCGCGTCCGTTGTAGTGACCGGGTTTGATGGTGCCACCGTAAACAAAGATAGCTGGAATATTCATCCGAGCGATCGCCAGCATTGCTCCTGGCATATTTTTATCACAACCACCAATTGCCAACACCCCATCCATACTTTGTCCGGTACAGGCAGTTTCAATGGAATCAGCAATTACTTCCCGCGACACCAGGGAATATTTCATCCCTTCAGTTCCCATGGAAATGCCATCGCTAATGGTAATCGTCCCGAACACTTGCGGCATCGCCCCGGCAGATTTAATCCCAACTTCTGCCCTTTGCGCCAGTGTATTAATCCCCATATTACAGGGAGTGATTGTACTATAGCCATTGGCAATGCCCACAATGGCTTTGTTGAAATCTTCATCTTTAAAACCAACTGCACGCAGCATAGCTCGATTTGGCGATCGCTGCACCCCTTTGGTGACAATTTGGCTTCTCAAATTCTCCGACATCTTTTTTCCTTGTGTGCCATCATCGCTACAGTTGCGATTGTATTACCTGATTTTCTCATGCCTGGGGAGCGCGATCGATCCTGAGTAATTCTCGATGTTTCACCAAAAAAGTGTTGAGTAAGGAGTAGAGAAGATCAAAAAAGGGAGAAGCAAGCTAACCTCTCCCCCCGACTATTCAATTAACCTTACTTACAGCAGTTTCATTTATTTGAACCACATCTGTCGTAGGGGTACAGCATTGCTGTGCCCCTAGCGCGTGGTCTATTTACCTGAAAATAGCTGTAACTTAATTAAAGGATAATGTCGCTTCCAAGATTTCCTGCGGCTACAAATAGTGCTGGCGCTCCTGCGAGCTGAATATCGAACTCAGATTCCAAGCCGAAAACGAGATCGGTGTTAGCTCGAAGAATGCCTCCAATATAACTGACTTGGCCAACTGCGGTGAATAGGTTAGCCCCAATGAAAGTGAAGGCTTGGTTGCCTGCTAAAAATGGGTTAGCGTCAATGGTAGATAGATCGATTCGATCGCCTAATCCAGCGCCTAATCCAGCGAAGCCACTGATGACATCGCGCAACACACCAGGTTGACTCTCAGCAAGTGAGTTG
This sequence comes from Nostoc sp. ChiQUE01b, assembly GCF_034531255.1. Classification (NCBI taxonomy): domain Bacteria; kingdom Bacillati; phylum Cyanobacteriota; class Cyanophyceae; order Nostocales; family Nostocaceae; genus Nostoc; species Nostoc sp. ChiQUE01b. The sequence goes on from NZ_JAVRBM010000067.1 coordinate 49,988, forward strand.
AAGTCGAAAAGATCGTTACCTAAACCACCAGTGAGAAGATCGGTTCCATTACCACCAGTAATGGTATCGTTGCCAGCACCACCGTTAATGTTATCGTTGCCATTACCACCGGATAATACGTTATTTTGGCTGTCACCAACAATGTTGTCACCTGCATTTGTACCGATGACATTATCAAAGTTAACCGCAGTAAATGACAATGTTCCCAAACCAGGAACGTTATTTGCAGCCAAACTTTGGGTTTGCAGGTTAACAGTAATAGATACCCCAGGCAAAGATGCGGATGCATCTATGGTGTTATTGGCAACACTCGCATTTGCAATAACCTTTTCAACTTTAAAGAGTTGGTCTTGCCCGAATCCCCCTGCTTTTTGAACGGTTCCGACACCTGACAAAGTGATTTGACCTAGTTGACTGTAGTCTGCGGTATCTATGCCATCTCCACCATTAATGTTGTCATTACCTTGACTGCCTTTGAATGTGTCAGTACCAGCGCCGCCATTGAGGCTATCGTTGCCACCACCACCATCAATGCTGTCGTTGCCATTGCCTCCATTGATGGTGTCATTGCCACTACCACCAAAGATTGTATCGTTACCATCCAACCCAGAGAGTACATTATTAGCACTGTTGCCGTTGATAACGTTATTACGGGCGTTGCCTGTGCCGTTAATTGCTGCCAACCCTGTCAAAGTTAGGTTCTCCAAGTTAGCACTCAAAGTGTAACTAACTGAAGACTGTACAGTGTCTACACCGCCCAAAGCATCACCAAATACTTCGGTAGCGATATCCCCAATGTTGTCTACGATGTAGAGGTCATCGTTGTCACCACCGTCTAAACTGTCAGCACCTGTGCCGCCATTTACGGTGTCGTTGCCATTGCCACCAAAGATTGTATCGTTACCATCCAACCCAAAGAGGCTATTATTGGCACTGTTGCCGTTGATGA